>JAZRNC010000113.1:0-7709 GCA_045647965.1 Eubacteriales bacterium
AGCAGGACGTGCTCTTTATGTACAGCACGATGCTCATCAACAATAGCCTCGCGATTCGATAATCGCAGTACAACGACCTCAATGATATAAAAAAAGCTGTCGCACGACGGAAAACTTCCGATGCGGCAGCAATGGCATTAAGTTAACCAATTTATCCCAGCACAAAAAATGCCTACGCCTGATTTCTGTGAAATCGACATGGGCATTTTTCTACATTTTTCTATTAAGATGTGAACAACGAAATAGTAAATTCGTGGCCATTTATACACTAGTTTATCGCCAGAAAAAGATATTGACTCTCTAAAAGCGAATTATCAGGGAAAATTCTATCATCAAGCGAATCGCTTCGCCGTCACGGTTATTGTATTTCCCTCAAAATATGCTATAATATACATGTCAGCTGATAATTCAAATATCTTGGAGGTACTTATGAACCTTAACATTGGTACAGTAATCCGAAAACTGCGTGTCGAACGCGAAATGACTCAGGAAGAACTTGCAGAAAAACTTAGTGTTGGTTTTCAAGCTGTTTCGAAATGGGAGTGTGGAACAACCACACCAGACATCGCTACACTTCCGCGCATCGCACTCCTCTTTGGTATTAGCATGGATGCACTCTTTTCCATGGAATCAGACGATTATCTCGAGCGAATTTCCGTTATGCTTCGTGACGAGCACACGATCTCTACTGAAAACTTCATTTGGGCGGAGCGCTATCTGAAGGGTGTTTTGACCGAAGACCACACTGACAATCGGGCGCGTGCGTTGCTGATCGAGCTGTACGCACATCGCGATAACCGAGATTCACTCACACGGGGACTCTTGGCAGAAGAGGGCATTCTGCTTGAACCGATGAACGTTGATCTGAATGCGAACCTTATGCACGTCAGAGAGAAACGAGGAGAGTTTGACCGTTTGATCGCGTTCTGGGAGCCGTTGCTTGAAAAAGACGCGAGAAATTATGTCATTCGCGAGAATCTCATAAGCGTTTGCATTCGTAATCGTTATTTCGATAAGGCAAAGGCGCTTATTAAAGCCGCACCCTCTGCACGCCCTGCATATGATTTGTTCCTTGGTGATATTGCATTGAGTGAGGGGGATGAAACGTCAGCTAAGAAAATATGGCGTGATACTGCGGAGCAATCCGATGACGCATGGACATTTTATCAGGCAGGTGAGCGTTTTGAAAAAGTCTGTGAATATAGCACTGCGATCGAATTGTGGGAGAGATCTTACGAAAAATCAACTACGCCGAAATGGCTGGATTCGCTTTACTCGCGTGCATTTCTGTATGAGAAACTCGATCAGCCCAATTTGGCGATCAGGATGTGGGAACAGATCATTGCTGCACTCTGGGAAGACTATGGCATCCGTAATGGAGAAACCGTTGACTGGGCAAGGCGTGAGATCGAACGACTGAAAGCGTTTTCGTGAACTGACATAAGAGAGGCGGGTTTCGGCTCGCTTCTCTTTGGTTATGCTTCTAACGTTCGGATAGTTGATTACCTCAAATATGAAATTGAAATAAAATCTTTTATCATATACACTCCGTGCGGCTGATCAAGCACTGTTTTGCTTAACAGTGCATAGTGCCGATAAATCGTAAGAAAAATACCACCGCCGAAAAATCAGAATCTGAAAATCATTGGGATTTATGTGACCTAAAGCCGACTTGTTGCAATTTTTTCATCGGCGGGACTTTTTACCGTTTGCAAATCATTGCGTATACTTGTTGCAATTCATCTGCATACATTGCCGATGTTTGTGCAGTTTTCAAAAAATGACCACGTCATTAAAAATCACCACACATTTATTTAGGGAAATCCGCGATTTCATCCGCGAAAAACGGCTATTGAAAAAATATATATACGGCGGCGTAGATTTCTGAAGATCGGGGAGGTACTTTTTTCAAAAAAGTACCTCCCCGCATTTCTTATGTTATTGACTACCGATGCGGCAGCCTTTTTTTTATTTTTTATACCACGTTGCCGGGACAAGGGTAAGGAGAATCGGATAGATCTCGAGTCTGCCGAGCAGCATGGCAAGGGAGAGCAGGATTTTTGAGAAATCGGAGTAATTTCCAAATCCTCCGAACGGGCCGACCTCCCCAAAGCCGGGGCCGATGTTGTTAAAGCAGGCGACCGCGGCGGTGAAGTTCGTCTCAAAATCGAACGGCTCAAAGGAAATGATCATATAGATCAGTGCAAAGAAGAAAATATAGATTGCAAAATAGGAGCAGACACCGCGGGACGTTGCTTCGTCAAGGCGTTTTCCTTCAAACGTTACCGAAGTGACAGCGCGGGGATGAAGGAGCATTTTGAGTTCTCTTTTGATGGATTTCACAAGAATGAGAACGCGGGAAACTTTCAGACCACCCGCCGTTGACCCCGCACATCCGCCGATGAACATCAGCACGAACAGAATTGACTTCGAGAATTCCGGCCAGAGATCGTAGTTGACCGTGGAAAAGCCCGTGGTGGTGATAACGGATGCTACCTGGAACGCGGCGTGACGGACGGACTCGCCAAACGTATCGAAAAGGGAGCGAATATTGAAGGCGATCGCAGCAGCGGCAACGAAAACGATGCCAAGGTACGCCCACAGTTCTTCACTGCGCACGACGGAGCGGAAGCGCCGGATGAGCAGAAGAAAATACAGATTAAAGTTTACACCGAAGATCAGCATAAACGCAGTGATTACCCATTGAACGTACGGAGAATAACTGCCGACGCTGTCAAGTTTGATACCAAATCCACCGGTGCCCGCTGTTCCGAGTGCGTGGACGACGGCATCGTAGAGTGACATATTTCCGAAAAGGAGGAAGATCACTTCCACGACGGTCAGCACGATGTAGATGAGGTATAGAATTTTGGCGGTGTTTTTGGCTTTCGGTACGATCTTGTCGACACTTGGCCCCGTCATTTCCGCGCGCATAATGTGGATGGAACGGCCCGAGGAGTCGGGGAGGATCGCCATCATCAGCACGAGAATTCCCATACCGCCGATCCAGTGTGTGAAGCTGCGCCAGAAGAGCGAACCGCGGCAAAGTTCTTCCACGTTCGGAAGAATCGACGCACCCGTTGTGGTAAATCCGCTGACGGTTTCAAAAAACGCATCCACGTAGGAGGGAATATCGCCGCACAGAACGAACGGAAGCGCGCCGAGTGCAGAGAGAGCAAACCACGCGACCGCGACGATGACGAATCCCTCACGGGCGTAAATCGTTTTGTTGGCGTTTTTGCAGAGGTAGCCGATCGCTGCGCTGAGAGCGAGGGTGAGAACCACCGTTGCCGCAAACGCCAGTGCACATTTGAATTCGCCGTAAATCAGGGAGACGGCCAGTGGAAGGAGCATCAAGGCGCTTTCCACGGCGATGATTCGTCCGACGATGGCAAAGATTCGTTTGTTGTTCATAGACGCCTCACTGAATGATTTCGGAGAGATCCCCGAGACGTTGTTTTGCGGCGAGAACAATTACCTTGTCCCCCGCCATAATGCAGTCGTCACCGCCCGGTACGATGGTACGGCGTCCGCGGAGGATACCTGCGATCAGAATATTGGGCTTCAGGGTGAGGTCGCGGAGTGGAATATCGGTCAGTTCCGCAGTGGCGGTGGCATTGAATTCAAGCGCTTCGACCTGTCCGTCCATGAGTTTGTAGAGAGTTTCCACATTACTGCCGCGGGAGTTGTCAAGGGCGCGGGCGTACTGCACGAGAATGTCGGCAATGATCTTTTTCGGAGAAACAAGGGTGTCGAGCCCAAGCTTTGCGGCAAGATCGGACATTTCCTGGCGGTTTGTTTTTGTGATGACTTTCGGAACGTTCTGCTGGGAGGCAAAAATTGACATAAGAATGTTCTCTTCGTCCGTATCCGTGAGAGAAACGAACGCATCCTGTCCCGGAAGTCCTTCCTCGAGGAGCAGTTCCTGCTCGGTTCCGTCTCCGCGAATGATGACGGCGCCGGATAGGGATTCGCTGAGCTCTTCACAAACGGCTTCATCCCGCTCGATGAGCTTAACCGTTCCGTTTTTGTGTGCGGAGGATTCCAGCAGCATTTTGGAAAGATAATACGCTGTTCGACTGCCGCCGAGGATCATCACGTTTCGCGCCTGCTTTTGGAGCAGACCGATCGTGCGGAGGAATTTTTCGATTTCAAAGGGAGAGGAGGTAAGACCGATGCGGTCGCCGCTTTTCAAGACAAAATGACCGTCGGGAATGTACACGTCCTCACCGCGCTGGACGACGCAGATCAGCACGCGGGTCTTGTATTTTTGGCGCAGATCCTTGAGCATCAGTCCGTCAAGAGGGGAGTTTTCCTTGAGGTGGAGCTCGACCATCTCGAAGCTGCGGCGAGCAAAGGTCTCGATCTTCACAGCGGATGGCATATTGAGAATATCGAAAAGCTCCTTTGCGGCAAGAAGCTCTGGGTTGATGGACATCGAAAGCTCAAGCTCGCGCTTCATAAAGGAGAGGTTTTTATCGTTATATTCAGGGTTTCGAATACGCGCGATGGTATGTTCTGCCCCCATTTTTTTAGCGATGAAGCAGGAGAGCATATTGAGTTCATCGGAATCCGTGCATCCGATAAAGAGTTCGGTGTTTTCAATGCCGGCGGAACTGAGGGTTTCGCAGTCGGCGGCATTTCCGCACACGCCTCTCACGTCGTAGATATTGGTAATTTCGCTAATGACGGTCGCATCGGCATCCAGTGCAAGAACGTCGTGCCCTTCGGCTGTCAGACTCTGTACAATGGCAGCGCCGATTTTTCCGCATCCGGCAACGATAATTTTCATAAAATCATTCCTTCGTTTTGATAATACAAGGAAAAATATCCTTTGTATTTTGTGAAAATTATACCATATTATTGGGAAAAAGTCAACGAGAATATGCAGTTATGTGTGAAAGGACGATATCTTAGTGGGATTTTTCAGAAAACTTGCTTTTTCTCGTGCCGTGTGATATAATAACAAAAAATATGTGCGCGATGGAATGGAGGATTATGTACCATGTTTGACAGGAATGCGGGAGGTATGCCCGAAAAAACGGACGGTGGGGAGGGACCCATGGCGATGGATGCGGAGATGCTCGATTTGATCTCGGCGTTCAAGGATGCCGCCGCCGTGCTGAATGACAGCGATGATATGGACGATATGGAGCACGCCGAAAAGCTTTTGAACCTGCCGACGGTGGACGAAGACTCCGATAAGGATGATATGGCAGGGGCAAACGAACACGGGGTGGCGGCGGGCCATCTTGCTGCTATTCTCGATCGGCTCGTGGAGGCGATTCTCACGTCATCGGGGGAGGAGAGGGAGTACTTCATCTCTCTTGAAAAAAGCTACCGTTCGTTGTACCGTGATACGTTAGAGCAACGGAGCGCGGAGGAGCGTCGTGTTCTCTCAGCGCGTGTCAGCGGGATTATCGAGACGGCGGAGAGCGTTGTCGACTATATGCGAATGGAGTACGATCGCCGCGTGGCACGTGGGGAGGATGTTTCCTTTGAGGATTTTCTCCGTGGGGTAAAAGATTACGAGGCGGAAGTGGACGAGCGAATCCGCGGCATTTTACAGGCGTAAATGAGAATTTGAATATTATTTTTTGCTATATAAACTAAATAACAAAAACCGCAGAAAATCAATCTGCGGTTTCTGATTTTTTATTTGCCGTTGTAAGCATCAACGTCCAGACCTTCGAGTACTCGCGGAATATCTGCGAGAACTTTGTTTACGAGGTCGTTCGTGGTGTAGAACTCACCGATACCGTTGACGACAACGAATACTTTACCCGTTGTTACCGTGCCGGTAGAGGCTTCGTAGTACTGGTAGAACTTGTACTCAGTAACGTTACCGTTGAGGTCGGTGTATTTCATATTCATAATGAGTCTTGAATCATCACGAAGAAGTGCGTTCTGGTCGTCGTCGGAGATGGTGGCGTACTCTTGGTTCGTGATATTCAGAAGAGTTTTGTAGAACTCTCTGAAGTTATCGACCTCATCGTTCGGAATATAAGTGTTGCTGTTTACTTCCGTTATGTCAAGAAGCGGGTCGCCGAGAGCATCCGTACCATGCTCGAGACGGAAATCAACATCCACGTTCTTACCCTTGATGGTAAGGGAGTCGAGGCGGTTGATGTAAACGTAGAAGGGCTTGTTGCTGATCCATTTTACCTGGTCGTAGTGGAGCCAGAGCACTTTTACGACGGACATCTTGAAGACGACAGTCTTTCCGTAGAGAGAGGAGTAGACGTAATGCGTGAAATCGTCCTGAATTTCCGAGAAGTACAGACCGTAGTTGTAATCCTGGAACTTGAATTCCACTTTATACGCCGGCTCGTCAAGACCGAATTCCTTGAGCTGTGCTTCTGTCGGGTTAACGGCAGCGACAGAGTCCGCGTTAAACGCCGCGAAGGAATACGCGATCTCAAGCATCAGAGAGTCTTCAATGGTGTAGTAGCTGCCGGGGGTCTTCGTCTGATCGGGACGAGGATAAATGAGCTTGTACTCAACGACAGCGTTGGGGTTTACCATTTCATTGGTGGGCTTCATATTCACACGAACGGCAAGATCGTCACCTCTCCAGATCTGGAAGTCGGAGATATCGTAGTACGTGTTCGTTGTGGGGCCGCTGATCAGCACGGTGGAGAGAAGCGCGGTTGCCGGCTGAAGAATGGTTTCTTCGAGTGTGGAGGAAACGATATAAACGACGTTTCTTCCTTCAAGCTGTACGTAGTAACCTGCCTCGGTCAGAAGTCTGTCACCGACGAGAATGGTGAACTTTTCCGCGTTGGTCGTGGTCACGGTCCATTTTGCCTGGGGCTTATCCAGACCGTATTCCGCGAGTTTTTCGGCGGTGGGGGCGGTGTCCGCTCTCATCATTGCGGTGGGAGTACCGGTAGAAACGACGAGGCTTGAGAAGATCTCGCCCTCGAACGTAACGCCCTTGTTGCCATCAAGCTTGAAGTTGTCGGAAGCGTCACGGTAGATTTTGTATCCGCCGTATTCGTTTTCGACTTCGATTGACTGCATTTCTGAACGCTGAAGCGGACGGTGGATGTAGACGTTTTCTACTTTTGCTTCAACGCGGTATTCACCCTCGAGAAGATCGGGGTAATCGTACTCGTCCTCAACCGGTGCGGTAAGAGGACGAATAACGGCAAAGTAGAGAACGAGAAGAATAACAAATGCGATGGATAACGCGATAATTAAGGATTTTTGTTTTTTTATCTTCATGAGTGTTTTCTCCGAATAATGACGAAGGCACCGAGAACGCCGATGATAGCGGGAAGCAGAACGGTCATGATTACCGTCCACTGGTTCGACTCTGCTGTGGTGATGGTGATTTCATCCGTGTCAAACGGTTTCAGGTCGATGTTAGCGAGAACGCGTTCACGGCCTACGAAGGACATACAAGCGGAGAGGATATCTTCGTTTGCATATGCGTTTGACGAGAGATAGCTCTGGGAAGCAAAGCTGGGAGAACCGAGTGCCATAACGTAAGAGTAGAAGTATTCGTTTTCTACAATGTCGACTTCGCTTGAGATAACCGCTACGTTATAGGAACCGGAACCAACAGCGGCGCCGTCACGAATGAGCTCGGAGTCGTCGTAGGACTTCAGGATGGAGTAAGTGTGTCTCTGCGCACCGAGGTTACCGCCGTTTTCCCAAAGAAGCTCGATGGGAGCTGCTTTGCGGATGATGGTCTTCGGAGGTGT
>JAZRNC010000114.1:0-2183 GCA_045647965.1 Eubacteriales bacterium
ACGTCATTGATTCCATCCTTTAAGAGAGATCTACCGTTTAACGGAGGCAGATTATGTTTATTCCAGGACTCGTATCCGTAACCTTCCGTCCCCTCACGAAAGAAAAAATCTGCGAAATAACGAAAGAGGCAGGGCTCTCCGCCGTAGAATGGGGCGGTGATATTCACGTTCCGCCGATGGATGAAGAAGCGATCGAGATCGCACGCACCCATACGGCAAACCGTGGACTTTCGATTGCTTCATACGGTTCTTACTATCGTTGTCTTGGCACATCGGAAGCAGATACGGAAGAAATGCACCGTGTCGTCGATACTGCCTCTCTTCTGAATACCTCGCACATTCGGGTATGGGCAGGGAAACTCGGTTCGGCGAATGCGGACGAGACACGAGGTATAACCGTCGAGTCTCTCCGAAAATTCTGTGCCATCGCTAAGGAAAAATCCATCACCGTGAGTCCGGAATTTCATGCCCGCACGTTGACTGACACACCCGAGAGCGCTGTCCGTCTGATTGAAGAGGTCGGAGCGGAGAACATGGGACTGTATTGGCAGCCGAATCAAAATCAGGATATCGCCTACAATCTTGCGGCTCTGCGCACTGTTCTTCCCTACCTCACAAACGTCCACATTTTCTCGTGGGAAGGCAAAGATCGTTATCCACTGATCCATCACGAATCCATCTGGAAACGCTATCTTGACATCATTCGTTCGGAAAGCACGACGGACCACCATTTGCTGATGGAATTTGTGTGCGGCGATACCGTGGAACAATTTCAGCGAGATGCCGAAGTACTGCTTCGGTGGGCTGAGTAATATAGGCTTTATTGGCGTACCTGCTTTGTCTCCGGTACGCCATTTTTTGTTGACGGATGTTCTCGTCAATGATATAATAAACTCAACGAAGCGTTTAGCTCTCTCGTTTTCAAGTCGCTTCCATTGTCATACGGTAGATGATATAATTTAAACACGGTACCGATATAAACGATTAAGGGAGGTGCTATTATGGCAATGACCATGGGGCAAATCATAAAACAACTACGTAAAGGGCGCGGATTTACCCAAGAAGAGCTTGCAGAACGATTAGGGGTTATGTATCAAGCAATCTCTAAATGGGAAAACGATTCCGGGATGCCGGACATCTCGCAGATCGTACCATTAGCAACAATATTTGATGTGAGTACAGATTTTCTGTTTGGCATAGGTCACACTTCTGAAACCGAAGATGCACTCAAGATAGTTTCAAGCGCAAACAGCATACAAGAATATGGCAAACTCGACACATATCTGAAAGCGTACGATATTTTGTTGGACGGTCTGAAAAAATATCCTAACAATTATATTATTACGTTTAACTGTATGAACTTGGGTGTTTCTCTTTCGTTGCCGGACAACGGTTGGATATATGCTAAAGACCGTGCTGAATCAATCATTTCCGAAACAATCAGACAGGCTAATTTTATAATCACAAATTCAAAGAACATCTCGGATATTTTGTGGGCGCGGCAGAATTTAGTTTTCTTATACAGTGCAAATAAAAAATTTGACTTAGCCACGACCGAAGCCCGCAACTTTCCCGTTCGCACAGATCTTACACTATACTCTACTATGGCGACCGTGAATGAGTATATGGGCAACCACGAGCGTGAAGCTACTTATTTGTGTAGTGATATTGATTATTCACTCCAAGCCTTTGAAAACAATGTCGCGCGTTTAGGCAAGGCATATTATAATAATGGAAATTATACGGATGCCATTGAGGTCTATGAAAGATTCTTTTCGGTTATGAAGGCAATCTTCAAGGATGAATGTCCTCCGCCGTATCACGACTTCGATTCCGGAGATTGTTATTTATTGCTCGCTCAAGCGTATCTTGCTGTTGGTGAGAACGATAAAGCAATGGATGCAGTCGAGAGCTCTGTTATGTACTATATTGATCTCATAAACAAAGAAACTGACGATGAAAATTGCTATCCGATCGTGGTTTCTTCTCCAATCGTGAAAAAGCGTGAATTTAAGCAACGAATTCGCAAAAACATCATAAAAAAGAAACTGCAAAATAAATTATCCGATAAGGGTATTGAGAAGCTGAATCAAAATACTCGTTTTCTTAAGTTGCTTGATATGGTAAACAGTATATCAAAATAAGTATAGCTGCAAGGTATGTGAAAAAAGGACAGAGACGAA
>JAZRNC010000115.1:0-4684 GCA_045647965.1 Eubacteriales bacterium
ATTGGTTACGGAGACGAGGTTATTTTGCCGCCGTACACGTTCGTTGCTACCCTCTCCTCCATCCTTTTTGCCGGAGCAACTCCCGTGTTCGCCGATATTGATCCCGCTACCTACAATCTTTATCACGAAACGGTTGAAGAAAAAATCACACCGAACACGCGCGCGATCGTTGCAGTTGCCATAGCGGGATGTCCTCCAAAACTGGACGAGCTCTCGGCAATTGCAAAAAAACATAACGTAAAGCTGATCGTCGACGCCGCTCAGGCTGTCGGTGCGGTATGGAACGGTAAGAGTATTTGCGCATGGGGGGATGCCGCATCTATTTCCTGCCAGAACTCCAAAAACCTCACAAGCGGTGAGGGCGGGATCATCACCACAAACGACGATGTGCTCGCCGAAAATATTTCGCTCATACTATCGGGCGGAAAAGTGGACGGAAAATACGTCAGTGTCGCACAAAACTACCGACTCGGTGAACTACCGGCAACTCTCCTTCTGTCGCAGTATGCAAAGCTGAACAACGAAATGTATCTGCGTGAAAAGAACGCTGCGTATCTCAGCGGATTACTGAAAGATTTCACCTTCGCCTCCCCCGCCGAATACGATTCGCGTATCGACCGTCACGCCTACCATCTTTACATCATCCGCTTCCACTCGGAAGAACTGATGAGCCGAGGTATAAATCGCAAACTGTTCCTTGAAGCCCTGAATGCAGAAGGAATTCCGATTTCGTCTGGTTATTCCCCACTGTATTCGATCCCACGTATTTCTTCCCCTTCCATCGAGCGAATTATCGGAAGAATAATCGACACGTCCCCCCTCAAAAATGCAGAAATGGCAGGATGTCACGAAGGAAGCTGGCTCCCGCAGAATTGTTTGATAGGCACACGTTCCGACATCGAGGATATTGCCTGTGCCATGCAGAAGGTATGGGAATACGCCGACGAATTACGTAATCTTTCTATGTAAATGAGAGGTATTCATATGACAAAATCTCTTCTTATAAACAAAGAACTTGACGTTTTGGAAAGCGGTACTTGGGGAACCATTGGACCAAGATCCAGGAGCGCGGCAACGGCTCTGTCAAAATACGTGGGTGCAGAGTACGGACTCCTCTGCCATAGCAAGGATGCGGCGTACGAAGCGCTGATCCGTCAATTCGAGCTCTCCCGCGGAAATCGTGTTCTCGTCGGCGAATTCAGCGATCCCGCCGATTCTCTGATCGCTTTGTGCGCAGGAGCCACCCCCGTTTTCGCACCCGTATGTCAAAAATGCGGAATGCTCTCGCCGAAAAAACTTGAAAAAATTCTCGATAGTAACGAAAAGCCGAACGCTGTTGTCCTTGATATTCTCCCCGAAGCCTTCGACGAATATCCCCTCAGTACCGTGTACGAACTCACGCGTTCCCATAACGTCGCGCTGATTCTGAACGTCGGCGGCGCTTTCTCTCTGAAATGGAACGGTACCCCTCTCACGAAATATGCGGATGCTGCATTCTATTCCCTCGAAGTAGGAAGCGAGATCTACTGCGTGGGCGGCGGATTTATTGCTACCGATAGTAACGATATCTACAGTGCAGCCTATGCTTACCACAACTGCGGCCGCAGCTTTGGCGAGGGTTCAACGATTGATATCCAAGGAATCGTCGGCGGTAACTTGCGCGCCAATGAGTTTTCAGCCGTGATCGCGGAGCATATCCTCGAAACGGGAGAGTTTTCCACTCTCCAAAAAAGAGTTCTCGAAAAAATGGACGATCAACCCGTGTTTCAGTCCGACTACGCAAAGAAAATGATCGAAGCAAAATAATAAAAACCACCGGCTTAGCCCAATGTCATTTAGATAAGGCAGTATAAGTTTAGATAAGCCCGATACTGTAGCTCTCCCTCTAATCGATTCAGCCGAGTGTATATTTCTTCAAAAACAATTGCCCGCATCAACAGAGTGAATCTGGTAATGCGGGCGTTTTTATTGCTTAGATCAGCTTTGTCAGTTCATCTCTTACAAAGTCAAATCTCTCATGAGAAAAATCTTTCTTTACGCGGTCAGTATGCGTTTCTCCGTCGAAAGAAAACCAAAATGTACATGTCGGATAATCAAATTCGGGCGATGCCAGAATGGAGGTGTGTCGTTTCTCTGGCGGAAGCTGGGGATAATCCCACGCATCCGATATTCCATATGAACCGTTTTCCAGCCCAACAGCATATTCGTCTGTTTTTTTCGCATAGTATACTGCGGCATTGGCACATCTGAGTGTGTTCTCCGAATCGTCCATTTCAGCGTAATGTTCTGCCATCCGTGCGTATGACCATGCAATGATCCATCCTTGATCGAAATAATCTCCATTTTCATAAAATATTTCATGCAGTTTAGGAATTTTCTCAAGCATTGTGATTGCCTGTTCGTGTGAAAAATATGCTTTCCCCTCCACCTGCTGCATAGTGAAAAAGTAAATATCATCGCAGAGTGAAGCGAAATCACAATGAATGCTGTGATGCATATTATAGACACGCTCCATTCCCTGGGCGACCATCCGTTCAAGTTCGTCATGGGAATACATGAACTTTGGCACACTTTCCGCAATTTTCAAAGCTTTATCTCGTTTCCCCTGACGGATATAGATACCGCACAATCTGCCGTCGGCGTAATTTTTTAGATATGCGTCTTTTGTACCTTCGCGAACCTTTTCATACAGTGCAATACTTTCCTTAAGTCGAACTTCATAAGTATCGGGGTCATCTCTGTAATCAAGTACATCTGCCAATCTTAGCATCAGTTTGTAAGATGCGGGGAATTCCGCAAGACCGAGGCGGTACACTTCGACGGCTTCTTTTGCTGACCGTTTTCCGGCTTGAACAATAATTTCATCGATTTTTTCTTCCTTTGAAGTGATATCAATTTCAAGCAGTGTATCGGCGGATACGCCGAAAATGCGAGACAACAGCGGAATCTGGCTGATATCCGGTGCATTTCTGTCACATTCCCAACCTGACACAGCAGCCGATGTAAGTCCGAGAAGGTCTGCAAGCTGTTCCTGTGTCATATCGTTTTCATGGCGTAATTTCTTAATTGTAGATCCTATTGACATTATAATTCTCCTTCAAAAAATTCCGGTACCGTTGAATATATTATATCAAGTGAATTCTATTTCCGCAAGTTAGCATTAGTGTATCAGAATTATAGTTTTACTTGAGTTATCAATTTATACTGTACATTCACAACATAGCCTATAAAATTTCTTATACATAAAACTTTTATATTTCTATAAAGCATTTCGGATATAAGCACTTGTTTTTGTCTTAAAATGCCTTGAAAAAGCCCGTTTTTAAGAATATTTTTGTTCGAACACGATGTAGAACCATCCAAACGACTTCGGTTGAATCTTCCCTGTGTCACTATACCCTTAAGCGTACATGCTCGATGTATGTAGCGATTATATATCTAAACAGCTACAAAAGAAAAATAAGGGCAAATCCGAAGATTCACCCTTATCTAAACTTGCTATACCTTATCAAAATGACATTGGGCTTAGCCGGTGGTTTTTTTATGATAGATACCCATTTACCACACGAACGGTATGAGTCGATATTTCACGCGCTGTTTGTACTCCCCGTAACCCTGCAGTCCCGTTTCCAAAACTTTTTCTTCGTTTTGTATTCTTACGACAATGACGAAAATATACGGAGCAAAACAAAGGAGTGCCCACCACGAGCCGAGTACAAGCGGAATGGAGAGAAACATCCACAGCGTAACAGCGTACATCGGATGACGAACGATTCCGTACAATCCCGTGTCGATCACTCGTTGGTTTTCCTGTACCTCAACCGTTCGTGAGAGATATTCGTTTTCTTTCATCACACGTGCGTAAAAGGCATACGCCACGAGAAGGATGACCGACGCTGCTATGACGATCGGAGGCGGAACAACGGACCAGCCACAGCGATGATCGAGCCCCGCCACGATAAATCCGCCAAAAAACAAAAGTCCCGATACCGCAACCACCGATCTCTGCGTTTTTTCCTTTTCCCCGACATCAAGCCGCTTTTTCAGTAAGTTCGGAGATTTCACATACAGAACCACGCCGAGAATCGCCATCGGGATGAACAGTAGTCCGATAAACAGCCACCCGTTCACATATCCGAAACTGCCGGCAGGAAGAAAAATCAGCGCACCAACGAATATCAGTCCTATCGTATACTTCACAATTGCATTCCACAATAGTTTCATACTTCACATCCTCTTTTTCATAATACTTTTGCTTATTGTAGCATATTTTACTAAAAAAATCAATCACCGTAGAAATACTCACAGCACGGAGCGTATCTTTTCGAGTGCATTTTTTTCGATCCGCGATACGTATGAACGTGAAATTCCAAGTTTCTCCGCCACTTCCCTCTGGGTTATGGCGCGCGATCCGTCGAGTCCGTAACGAAGAATGATGATCTCTCGCTCTCTCTCATTTAATTCCTTCATAATGTACTTTGCCGCACGCGCAAGCTTCATTTTCGTATCAATATCATCGGCTATGGTATCGTCACATTTAATAATATCGATATACGTCAGTGGATTACCGTCACGATCGGTATCGATCGTTTCGTTGATGGATACCTCTTGATTCAGTTTCTTCTGCGAGCGAAAATACATAAGTATCTCATTTTGAATGCATTTTGCGGAATACGTAGCAAAG
>JAZRNC010000116.1:0-17999 GCA_045647965.1 Eubacteriales bacterium
CCCGTTTGCATTATCGGAGAAAACGGAGAGGATATCTCTGCACTCCTCGGTGAAGCCGGCGGTGAAAAGACTGACGCTCCTGCTGCCACGGAAGAAACCGTTACAGAAGCTCCGAGGGCTGAAGCAGTAGCAACTGTTTCCGAGAGCGACAGTGAGCGCATCTTCATCTCCCCCCGCGCACGTAATCTTGCACTTAAAACCGGCGTTGATATGACGAAAGTTGTTCCGACCGGCCCTCACGGAAGAATCATTGAAAGAGATATCAACAAGGCTCTTGACAATGGATTCCTTGCTGATTCCGAAGCAGTTCAGAACTTCCTCGACGGAATCCTTCCCGCTGCCATCGAAACTGCGGAAAAAGAAATCATCTCCGTTCCTGAAGTTCGCACTGAAACTGTCGTTTGTGACGATCTCCGTGCTTATACCGAAGAACCCATGTCGAACGTACGCAAGGTAATTGCTAAAGCAATGCACTCTTCCCTCTCCGATATGGCTCAGCTTACTCTCAATTCTTCCTTTGACGCCACCAATCTTCTCGCTTACCGCGCGAAACTGAAAGATTCCGGAGAAGCACTCGGCCTTTCCAAGATCACCATCAACGATATGATCCTTTACGCCGTTGCTCGTGTTCTCCCGAACTATCCCGAAATCAACGCAAACCTTGTGGATAACACCTTCCGCAAGTTCAAGCACGCCAACGTCGGTATGGCTGTTGATACCGAACGCGGACTCCTCGTTCCCGTTATCTTCGGTGCGGAAAAGCTTTCTCTCGCCGAAATGTCTGCAGCAACCAAGTCTCTTGCCGGCAAGGCACGCGAAGGCAAGCTCACTCCCGACGAAATGTCCGGCGGCAGCTTCACTGTGTCGAACCTCGGATCGATGGGTGTCGAAAGCTTCACTCCCGTTATCAATCCTCCGCAGACCGCGATCCTCGGTGTATGCTGCACAACAAATCGCATGAAGGCGGACGGCAAGATCTACCCTGCTATGGGACTTTCCCTCACGTTCGATCACCGCGCAGTTGACGGTGCTCCCGCAGCAAAATTCTTGAAGGAACTTTGCTCCGCGCTTGAAAACTTTGATCTTCTTTTAGCAAAATAAGCAAATTATCGGAGAACGATTATGGCTGAAACAACATTTGATTTAATTATTCTCGGCGGTGGTCCTGCCGGATACAACGCGGCGGAACGCGCGGCTCACAGCGGACTGAAAACGATGGTCTGCGAAGAACGCGCTCTCGGCGGAGTATGTTTGAACGAAGGATGCATCCCGACAAAAACCTTACTTTATTCCGCAAAAATCTATGATTATGCAAATCATGGTGAAAAATACGGCGTTACGGTGGAAGGTGCAAAAATCGACCACGCGAAAGTTGTTGACCGCAAGGACAAAGTAGTAAAAACTCTCGTTTCCGGTATCGCCTCCAAAATGAAGGGTGCGGGTGTTCCTGTCGTAAACGGTACTGCTAAAATCCTCGGTAAAACTTCCGCAGGATTCACCGTGGAATGCGGCGGACAAACCTACGAAGCAAAGCAGATTCTCGTCTGCACCGGTTCAGAAGCGGTAATTCCTCCAATTCCCGGACTTCGTGACTCGTATGAATGCGGTCTTGCTGTTACTAACCGCGAAATTCTCGATATTCGTGTACTTCCGAAACGCGTTGTCGTTGTTGGCGGCGGTGTCATCGGTCTGGAAATGGCGTCCTACTTCAATTCCGTCGGAAGCGAAGTAACCGTTATCGAAATGCTCGATAAAATCGCAGGTCCCACAGAAAAACAGATTTCCTCCATTCTTGAAAACAACTACGCAAAGAAGGGCGTTAAGTTTATTCTCGGCGCAAAAGTTGCCGCAGTGAATGGAAAGCCCGGTGCCGGCGTGGTTGAATATGAAAAGGACGGTAAAACCGCAACGATCGACTGCGATCTCGTTCTCGTTTCCACAGGCCGTCGTGCTCGCACACAGGGAATCGGTCTTGAAGAGATCGGCGTTCAGTTGAATCGTGGTGCCGTCGTTACCGACGAGTATTGCCGTACATCTGTTCCCGGCATCTGGGCAGCAGGTGACGTAAACGGCAAAGTGATGCTCGCTCACACCGCTTACCGCGAAGGTGAAGTGGCAGTAAACAATATGCTCGGCAAAAAGGATATGGTTGACTACCGCTCTATCCCCTCCGTTATTTATACGAATCCAGAAGTCGGATCCGTTGGCGAAACCCTTGAAAGTGCAGAAAAAGCAGGGATTTCCGCAGAAGAAGTTACTCTCTCCCTCCGTTACAGCGGTCGATATATCGCAGAAAACGAAGGCGGCGACGGTATCGTAAAGATCGTATACGGCAAAGAACATCACGAGATACTCGGCGTACATATGATCGGTTCTTACGCCTCTGAGATCATCTATGGTGCTGCCGCTATGGTTGCTCGTTGCCAGAGAGTTGCTGATATTCAGAAGATCGTATTCCCCCACCCGACTGTATGTGAAGTTATCCGCGAGGCTATGTTCACAATCCAGTAAAGGGATATATCTCTATGATTCGACTATTATTCCAAGGTGATTCCATCACCGCTGGAATTCATCCGACAGAACCTCTCCACCGTTTTATTGCAGATCGCTGGTTGGAAGCGAAGCCACTGCCGATCTCTTACATAAATTAAATAATACAATAACAAATTTTCCATAAAAAATAAGGAGTATATTACCATGCCGAAAAGTCAATACATCGATCCCGGTAAAGTATTTGAACCCGGATACATTGATTTCCACAGCATTCCCCTCTGCCGTTACAACAAAACTCTTGAAGAAGAAAAGAATCTCTATTCCAAAGCTGATTTCCTTCGTATCTATCACGATATGAGAACCATTCGTGAGTTCGAAACGATGCTCAACGAAATCAAAGTAAAATCTGAATATAATGGCGTAAAATACAACAACCCCGGCCCGGCTCACCTTTCCATCGGTCAGGAAGCATCCGCTGTTGGACAGGCATACTGCCTCGACATCAATGACTTCACCTTCGGTTCTCACAGATCCCACGGTGAAATCCTTGCAAAAGGTCTTTCTTCCATCAACAAGCTTGACGAAGATGAACTTTATGACATCATGAAGGAATTCCTTGACGGTTCCATCCTCAAGGTTGTCGAAGGCAAGCAGGCAAAGCAGGGCGACGTTCGTGATCTCGCAAAAGACTTCCTTCTTTACGGCGCACTGGCAGAAATCTTCGCTCGTACCACCGGTTTCAATAAGGGTCTTGGCGGATCGATGCACGCCTTCTTCATTCCGTTCGGTATTTTCCCGAACAACGCTATCGTTGGCGGTGCTGCTCCGATCGCACTTGGTGCTGCTCTCTACAAGCGCGCAAACCACAAGAAGGGTATCGTAATCGCAAACTCCGGTGACGGTGCGATGGGACGTGGCCCCGTTCTTGAATCCCTCAACTTCGCTTCCATGGACCAGATCACCAAGCTCTGGGGTATGGACGGAAAATATTCCGACGGCGGTATGCCCATTCTCTTCAACGTATTCAATAACTTCTACGGTATGGGCGGTCAGACAATGGGTGAAACCATGGGTTACGGTAACCCCGTAAGACTCGCAGCAGGATTCAATCCCACCCAGATGCACGCTGAAAAAGTTAACGGCTACGATCCGCTTGCTGTTATTGACGCTACCACACGCAAAAAAGAACTCCTTGTTACCGGTCAGGGTCCCGCACTCCTCGAAGTTGCTACCTACCGTGTATCCGGTCACTCCCCGTCCGACTCCTCCACATACAGAACTCCCGAGGAAATCGAAGCTTGGAAGGAAGCTTGCCCGATCGCTGCTTACCGCAAGAAGATGGTAGAAGGCGGCATCGCAACGGACGAAGAATTCGCGGCAATCGATGAAGAAATCGTTAACCGCACAACCAAGATCATTAAGCTCGCGATCGACGACGAACTCTCTCCCAGAATGGACCTCGACAAAGAGCCCGAAATGATCTCCTCCATCATGTACTCCAACAACCACGTGAAGTCCATGGATCCCGAACGTGAACCCGACGTACTGATGCCGAAGGAAGAAAACCCGAGAGTAAAGCAGCTCGCTACCAAGGCTCGTTACGCTTACGACGAAAAGGGCGAAATGGTTCCGAAGATGAAGCTCTTCGGTCTCAGAGACGGTCTTTTCGAAGCAATCCTTGATAAATTCTATGAAGACCCCACCACAATTGCATACGGTGAAGATAACCGTGACTGGGGTGGAGCATTTGCGGTTTACCGTGGTCTTACAGAAGCTCTCCCCTACCACAGATTCTTCAACGCGCCGATTTCCGAATCTGCTATCGTTGGTTCTGCCGTAGGTTACGCCGTTGCCGGTGGTCGTGCGATCGTTGAACTTATGTACGCCGACTTCATTGGCTGTGCAGGTGACGAAATCTTCAACCAGCTCTCCAAGTGGCAGTCGATGTCCGCCGGTATTCTCAAGATGCCCGTTGTACTTCGTGTTTCTGTTGGTTCCAAGTACGGCGCACAGCATTCTCAGGACTGGACAGCTCTCTGTTCTCATATCCCCGGTCTTAAGGTATGCTTCCCTGCTACACCTTACGACGCTAAGGGTCTTATGAACCAGGCTCTGAACGGCACTGACCCCGTTATCTTCTTCGAATCCCAGAGAATCTACGACATTGGTGAACAGTTCCACGAAGGTGGTGTTCCTACCGATTACTACGAAGTTAACTTCGGTGATCCCGATGTTAAGCGCGTAGGTAAAGACGTTACCATTCTCACGATCGGTGCTACTCTCTACCGTGCTCTTGACGCAGCAAAGAAACTCGAAGCAGACTACGGTGTTTCCGCAGAAGTTATTGACGCTCGTTCCCTCGTTCCCTTCAACTACGAAAAGGTTATCGAATCGGTTAAGAAGACCGGTAAGATCGTGATCGTAGGTGATGCGGTTGACCGTGGTTCTATGATGCGCGATATGGCTTCCAACATCACGGAAATGGCATTCGATTACCTCGATGCACCGCCCGCAGTATTCGGTTCCAGAAACTGGATCACACCTGCGTTTGAGCTTGAAAAGTATTACTTCCCGCAGGCTGACGGCATCATCGACGTCATTCACGAAAAGCTTATGCCTCTCCCGGGTCACGTAACCACTTACAACGAAACCGAACTCGAACACATCGAAAGAGCGAAAAAAGGTCTGTAATTATTTATAAAAACAAAGCGGGATCATCCCTTCCCGCTTTGTTTTTTCATTATATCTGTCAAGGAGATAGTCATATGATTGTAATGCGTTTTCCCGATGGTCGTCCAAAGGTACTGACACTCAGCTACGATGACGGTACCAGATACGATCTGAAATTGTGCGACATACTAAGAAAACATCGTCTAAAATGCACTTTTAATATGAGCAGCGGAGTTATCTCCTCCGCCAAGCCAAACGGTAGACAGTTGACCTTTGAAGAAGCAAAAGATGCGTATTTTTCCGATGGACACGAGGTTGCCTGCCACGGATATTCTCATCCGTATTTGAAACGTCTCCCGTCATCCCAAACGGTTTATGAAGTAATTCGTGACCGCGAAATGTTGGAAAAGCAATTTGGCACCATCATACGGGGGTTTGCTTATCCCGGTAGTGCTTATGACGATAACGTGGTCGACGGACTTCGCTCCTGTGGTATTGCTTACGCTCGCGGAGGAAACGACAGTTTTGAGTTCACACTCCCGACGGACTTTTTAAGAATCCGCCCGACGATCCGCCACGGCAATCCAAGACTGATGGAACTTGCCCATAAATTTGTCGAACAAAAAGTTACGTATGACCCCATTATGTTTTTACTGATGGGACACTCTTACGAATTCGACCGTGACAACAATTGGCACGTTATTGAAGAATTTGCTGAATTTATGGGTGACCGTAATGATATCTGGTACGCTACTACTATCCAAATCCACGAATATATGGAAGCGTTTGAGCGTCTTATTTGGTCGGCAGATATGAGTATGGTATATAACCCGACACAAATAAAAATCTGGTTCGAGTGTGCGAATACACTCTACTCGGTTGCTCCGGGAGAAACTATCACCATCGCTAAATAACGAAAACATCTCGATTGTCACGGGCGATCGAGATGTTTTTTAGCTAATTTCTTTATTTAAACCAAACTCTCCTCAAACGAGAGTTAAACTCGGTAACGCAGGGGTTGTGTAAAGTTCTTCCTTATGATATACTATTTTCAGAAGCGGTGCACAGCTTACTTTTGACTTGGGAGAACGTATATGAAAAATATCGGACAGAGAATCAAGGAACTTCGAAAGAAAAACGATCTTACGCAGGAGGCATTGGCAGAGTATCTCGGCATCACATACAAATCCGTAAGCAAATGGGAATGCGGTCTGACTCTCCCCGATCTATCGTTGATCGGTCCGCTGACAGAGATTCTCCACGTATCTGCGGACGAGCTGCTTGGACTGAAAGTCATAGAAACGGACACAGAACGGGGAAAATACGATCAAGCGCTGCTGAAGTACTATGACTGTGAGGTAAACCAACTAAGCTATGCGTTCGCACGAGCAGCAACAATGGATTACCCGGAAGACTACCGTTATATGGAATGGCTGGCGTATTCAGAGTACAAACTTGCCTTTGAAGAATGCGGCAAAAGCAATGGTAGTGTAGAATATCTGGAGGAAATGTGTGACAATGCTCTCAGAAGATACGAAACAATCATTGATAACTGCACGGACAAAGAACTGTATCGAAAAGCAGTTATTGGAAAGATCATTGTTCTGCGCTTTTGCGAGCGAGTGGATGAGGCGGAATGGAGTGCAGAATTTGAATACCCGGACCCGAATGTTAATCATGTTTCCGACATTTTGAAGTTAAGCCGTGCCGGTTTGGAACTACAAAATTTTCTTGAAAATGAATAAATAAATGAGTATCCCAGTCATTCATACTCCGAGAACATATCCATTAAACAATATCATACTCAAAAAAATTCCCACAAGGAAGCGGTTTATCCGACTTAACCTTATGGGAATTTTCTATTTTCATTCTTTTGAATCAAACGTAGAGTATGTAGTGACAAACGTCAAGGTATTTACCGAACTTTTTCGCAGCTTCACGAATCAATCCGCAGGACTCAAAGCCAAATTTGGTGTGAAGATTGATACTTGCCTCATTACAGCACATAATTACTGAAACAATGGCATGTGTGTCACTGTCTTCCCGTGCCATCCGGATAATTTCTTTCATCAGTTCACTGCCAACTGATTTTCTCCGATACGCACGGTTCACATAAACGGACAATTCCACCGTTGTATTGTACGCTTCTTTTTCACGATAGCGCGAAAGAGATGCATACCCAACCGTTTTGCCGTCCACTTCCGCAACGATAAGCGGATGATTCTCTATATTATGGGCACCAAACCAAAGTTCCCATTCCTCAAACGTTTTCGGTTTCACATCCATCGTAGCAGTGCCAAACTCTACTTCATAATTATAAATATCGAGCATTGGCTGAATGTCTTCCCGTTCCGCCTTTCGAATCCGCATAAATTTCTCCTGTCCTGACGTTAAATTCACAACGATATTATTATATATCATTCCGTCGCCTGTGTCAATATTTTCTTTTGTTTGCAATTTTTTTCGTATAGAACACCATATCTGAATTCAAAAGGTGTTAGAGAATTGTCTATCTTTTCGGATTCCGCAGCGACAAAAATCCTCACTACACGACCATAACACAAGCGAAAACGCAACTATTTCATCATTCCGTATCCACCGGCGTACTTGCTGACTTCCGAAGCCACCACAAATACCTTTTTATCGCAAATTTTACGAATATCCCACAAAACTTTTTGCAGTTCACGACGCGATAGAACGATGAAGATCATGTTCATCTTATCCACCGAACCTTGTCCTGCAAAGACGGTATATCCTCTATTGTTCAGTTTCAGATAGTCGATAATTTTTTGCGTATTATCGTCGTTTGCGATCAGCTGAAGGTTGGAGGTACCGAGTGCTAATTTGCTTTCAATATATGAACCGAGAAACAGTCCCGTTGCATATCCCACGCAATAAAAGAGCAGCAGGAATAAATTATCTCCGAGGGTTCCGATGATCGTCGAAATCACAAGGCCCCAAATCACACATTCCAAAAAGCCAAGTCCTGCCGCCTTGACCCGCTCTCCCTTTACCATCATACAGGTTTTCAGAGACTGTATGGATATTTCTACAATTTTCGCAAAACAAACGATAAAACAAACGAGTACCGGATGGATGGACGCTAAAAATTCTGACATTTTTTCTCCTTAATCAACAAAAATAATCTGTCCCAAAAAATCGACGGACAATCGTATTTTTTTCACATATAAAATTATACCATAATTTTTTCTTTTTGTCTATAGGAATCATTATTCTCTGTCTGGGGGACTTTTTTTACCTCAAAAAAACGAATTTTTTCAAAAAACGTGTAACCGTACCATTTCCTTCCCCGTTACCCAGAAATTTAGGGGTACCATTTTTGTTGTTTTCGCATTATAATGTTAGTGTATCTACAAATAGCGGGGTTACTTTATGGAACTGATAATCATAAGTGAATCACAAATTAAATTGATGTTAACGTCGGACGATATGGCGGCGTATCACAATACAAACGGAAACAAAGAAATACTGCGGGAAATCTTACACGATGTGCGGGAGAAATGCGGTTATCCGAACATAAGCGGCAGACTGTTTATTCAGATGTACCCATCCAGAGAAGGTGGGTGTGAGCTGTTCGTCACCAAATTGAAGGATCGCAGTGAAAAAACAGTCACAAACACCGACGAGGAAAACGCTGTGACTGAATACAGCAAATATCTATCTCCCGGACGCGGCAATCCGATCATCTATTCGTTCGAATCGCTGAAATATCTGCTTAGTACGTGCCTCGTCCTTATGAAAATGAAATATGGCGGCACGAGTGCAGCGTATATCGATCGCGCGAAACAAAAATACTACCTCGTTTTAACAAACGAAACCCACATTGCAACGGAGCATTTCGGAAGTTTGTGTCCAAGTTCAACGTATTATTACATAAACGAACATTGTGACCTGATCTGCGACTCCGCCGTCGAAAAACTTGGCTCTCTGGCGTAAAATTCACAAAATAAGTCTTGATAATTTCCGAAATCCGTGATACGATAGTGGTAATTCTTATATAGACTTATTGGAGAACACAATGGATACAAATAAAGAACGAAAACTCAGTGAAAAGGAAACCAAAGAGTGGATTCCCGGGTGTCCGTTACAGATAAAAAAGGTATTATTGACACTCGACGGTGGATCGAACACCGTAAACGCCTTTCTGTCCGCCACCCCCTGCGGAAACCTGAAAATAAACTCATACACGGTGGATCTTGAGCTTCAGGATGACCGTCGGGAACCCGTTGGGAAAATGGAGGGAATTACTAAAAAATTCACAGACAATTCTCCGATTCCGCTTACGGATCCCCGTGCCGTTTACGCTACTGCCATCATCACAAAGGTAGAACTCTCCGATGGAACGTGGGTAAACGAAACGAAAACAAAGGGAAAAATTCCCTCCGAACAGCCGATCATTTGGCAGACCGACCCTCTTTACGATCAGATTAAAAGAGAATGCAGCGGAAAAGTAGCTGCCAAATACTTTCCAGATACCATCGAGGGAGCTTGGCGATGCACCTGCGGACAAATAAACCTCGAAACAGCGGATGCTTGCGGAAACTGCCGTACGGAACGCGAGTGGCTCAACGTTCACTTCGATAAAGAATATCTCGAAAAAAACAACAAGGAATGGCTGGAAAAGCAAGAAAAAGAGCCCGTCTCCAAAAAGAAAAAAAAGCAAATCGTTGCCAGCGACAAAGTAAAAGCGCTTGCTCTTCTTGCCGCACTCCTCGCCGGTATCGGACTCATCGTTTTTACTTTTTTGTATATTATCCCATCCGTTCGATACAGCATTGCCGAGAGCAAATTGGATAGTCAAAAATTTGACGAGGCGTACGAAATCTTCGCCGATCTCGGCTCGTTTAAGGATTCCGCTGATAGAATGTCCGATGTCCAGTATCAGAAAGCTTTGTATCTCACGGGGCTCGACGAAGTTCTCCTTGCTACGACAGAAACAATGCCCTGGTTTACCATTTCAGAAGATGGAGAGCTTGCGTTTATGCGCGATAATTACACAGGCGACTGGACGAACGTGATCATCCCCGACCTTTTTAACGACACGATCGTTCGCAGACTTTCCGCCCTATGCTTTGCCAACTGTCCTGAGATGACGTCGATAAAAATCTCGGATTGTGTGGAAGAAATCGGTGAACAGGCTTTCATCAACTGTTCGATCCTCAAAAATGTTGAGTTCGGAAAAAATCTAAAGGTTATCGAACACCGAGCGTTCATTGGATGCGTATCTCTTGAAGAAATCACATTCCCAGACAGTCTGGAAGGTACTCTCCAAAACAGAATGTTCAATAACTGCTCCAGCCTCAAAAAAGTCACCCTCGGACGGGGAATCCACGGGATCGGTGCGTACGCATTCAGTATGTGCACCGCGCTGGAAACTCTTGTTATAGAATCCCCGATTGCAACGGTCGGAGACGGTGCCTTTTATGAGTGCAAAAACCTGAAAGAGATCGTTTGCCATTTTGACAAATCTACCGCCATAAATCCCGAGGTTGGTCCCGAAAACGATCCATACCACAGCGCAAAAGTGAAATATAATTAACCCGCATCTGTTTTCCATCAATCATACACAAAAATCGGCAGAAGGATTGTTTCACTGTCGATTTTTTGATATAATAACATAGAAGTGTTTACTCTGCGAAAGATATTATCCCGAAAAACGCCGAATCTTTCTACTGTGAGTTATCAACTAAACACGAAAGGAGTAGTGATTATGGAACTCAACGAAAAATTACAAGAGCTTAGACGGCAAAAAGGGCTAACGCAAGAAGAACTTGCTAAAAAACTATTTGTTTCCCGTACCGCTATATCCAAATGGGAGTCGGGCAGAGGGTATCCGAATATCGATTCACTGAAAGCGATCTCCGCATTTTTCTCCGTTACCGTTGACGATTTATTGTCCGGTAGCGAAATTCTATCCATTGCGGAAGAAGAACAGAAGAAAAATTCACCCTGTATGTGCGATTTTACGTTCGGAATTCTTGATCTTTCCGCCGCATGGCTGATGTTCTTCCCTCTTTTAGCGGAAAGAATCGATGACACAATTCACGCCAAGTCGCTGCTATCTGTCAGTGCAATACAACCTTATCTGAAAACATCGTATTTCGTCGTGGTCATATTTTTGATTCTCTCGGGGGTGTTGACGTTTGCCATGCAAAACTGTCAAGCAGCCGTATGGCAAACGCTGAAATATAAACTCTCCCTCGCGCTCTGTGTAACAGCAGTTCTTCTATTCATCGTAAGTCTGCAGCCCTACGCAGCCGTATTTACGTTTTTACTACTGGTGATTAAGGTAATTGCCCTACAAAAATCCCACTGATACGAACCGTATCGCGAATGTGCCATCCTGTTTCTTGTGTTTTTTGTGCCAATTTTGTAAAATGTATATAGGCAAAAGCAAAATACATCACAAAAGGGGTAAAAAATGAAACACAATAAACTCGTTTTAACTGCCGCATTTTTTCTTGTGTCGTTTGTATTATGGACAATTCTTGTTCAACACATCGATATCGCACCGATCGGACCGCTGGATTCCTCTGTTGGTTTTGCAGTTCTGAATCGTTTCTTTCATAATCTGACGGGTGTGCATATGAATCTCTATATCCTTACCGACCTACTCGAAATAGTCCCGATCGGTTTGGCATTTTGGTTTGCCACCCTCACGCTCTTACAATGGATCACGCGAAAAAAACTACGGCTTGTAGCCCCTTCCCTCCTAGTTCTTATGGGCTTCTATGCATCCGTGGTAACGTTATACGTTTTCTTTGAACTTTTTGTCGTCAACTATCGGCCAATTTTGATTGAAAATGTCCTGGAAGCCTCCTATCCGTCGTCAACAACACTTCTTGTAATAACCGTTATGCCAACAGCGATGATACAGCTTATTCCACGCATAAAACAAAGACATCTACGCCATAGTGTTAGCATCCTAATTTCTGCCTACATCGTTTTTATGGTAATATCACGATTAATCAGTGGCGTACACTGGATAAGTGATATTATCGGAAGCGTTCTGCTTGGCGTAGGTCTCGTTATGACATATGTTTCCGTTGTATCTTATATTAAAACCAAACAGTAACCTTGTTTTAAACAACAAACCTCCCCCGTCGGATTTTTTGTCCATCGAGGGAGGTTTTACTTAAAATATTTCTTAATAATTTTCTTTTCTTACTTCGAAGTAACTCTGCGGGTGCTTGCAAACGGGGCACACTTCGGGAGCCTTTTCACCAACCACGATATGACCGCAGTTACGGCATTCCCAAACAACTACGCCGCTCTTTTCAAATACTTCTTTGGATTCCACATTTTTGAGAAGAGCACGATAACGTTCTTCGTGGGACTTTTCAATTGCTGCTACACCGCGGAACTGTTCTGCCAGTTCGTGGAAGCCTTCTTCATCCGCCTCATCTGCCATACGAGCGTACATATCCGTCCATTCAGCGTTTTCGCCCTGTGCAGCGTGAAGAAGATTTTCTTCCGTAGTGCCAATTCCGCCGAGTGCCTTGAACCAAAGCTTCGCGTGTTCTTTTTCATTTTCTGCCGTTTTGAGGAACAGCTCAGCAATCTGCTCATATCCTGCTTTCTTTGCTACAGAAGCAAAATAGGTATATTTGTTGCGCGCCATCGATTCTCCGCCGAAAGCTTCCAGAAGATTCTTTTCGGTTTTTGTTCCTGCATAGGGATTCGCGGGAGAGATTTCCTTAAATACTTCTGCCGGTTTCTTGCATTTGGGGCATACCGCAGGTGCGCTGTCCCCTTCATGTACATAACCGCAAATTGTGCACACAAATTTTTTCATAGTTTAAACCCTTTCTTATATATTCTTATACATAAATAAAATATAGTTCCACGCTAAATTATTAACGTTTCAAAATACGTTTAGTCACCGATCACACAAAAAGCAGATCACGATTCGCTCGGTTCCACGTATCCCTCAGGGTATTCGAACTCCACGATCCGCTTTAAGAGATCGCAATTTGCCTTGTAATATTTTTCCTGTGCGGATTTACCGGCGGTAAATTCCCCAACCACGGTAATTCTCCGCATTGCGATAATTACATCTTCGGGCATCGCCTTAGCATTATCAAAAAATTTGTAGAATTTCGTATCTCCAAGTCGGATACCGTATTCATCCACCGCGTAGTCCGGTACTTCGTCAAGTAATTCCGACAGAGGAACAAACGCCTCCATGCCCTTCACATTTTCATACTGTCCCTCGGCAAGGAAACACAGTCCCCATTTTCCGGAAAACACATCCACGGAAAACATTCGGTCGTTGTTTATGTTCGCCGAAACATCGAAGTCAAAATTCACTCCGACCTCTTCCGCTTTAGCTTTTGCCTCCGCAAGTTGCTCGTTCGTCATAAAGACATAAGCGTTGATATCGGAATATATTTTGCCATCCTCGTTGTAATCGGGCAGAATACTCTCGATAGCCCCACAAAAATCACGAGCGTCGTTTGCCGTAATATAATCGGGACCGGCATATAAAAGAGTCACGTCGGGATTGTTCCGCGTTGTGTACTGTGCGACAGCAATACCGATTACGATAATAAAAAACGCCGATATGACAATCCATACTTTATTATGATACCAAAAATTAGCGAGTTTATTAACTTCAACCGCTTCCATCTCCGGTTCTTCCTCGGTCTGACCGAGAAGACGGATTCGTCTTGCGGCGTTGGATTCTTCAATCGGATCCGATTCGTTTCTTTTGTTATTTTCTGCCATACAAAGTTCTCCGGGAAATCTATAATTCTTAGTATTATTATACCAAATAATTATGAAAAATGCAAGACACATCTGTTACTAATTTAAATGATTATTCTTGACTTCCATCGCGAAATGAGGTATAATATAATGTGTAGTTTTTTAAAATATTATCATTTTTAAGGAAAAATCAGTATGTATAAAGATAAAAAAGTCGTTTTTTCCGGCGTTCAGCCGTCCGGTGTACTGACAATCGGCAACTATCTCGGTGCTATCCGTAACTTCGCCGATTTCACCGATACTTATCACTGTTATTACTGCGTCGTTGACGAGCACGCCATTACCGTTCGTCAGGTACCCGCTGAACTCCGCCGCAGAACGTATGAAACGCTCGCTCTGTATATTGCCTGCGGCCTCGATCCCGAAAAAAACACCCTCTTCGTTCAGAGCCATGTTTCCGCTCACGCAGAACTCGGTTGGATCATTGACTGCTACACGATGTTCGGTGAGCTTTCACGTATGACTCAGTTCAAAGATAAATCTGCAAAAAATGCTGACAACATCAACGCAGGGCTCTTTACATATCCTTCTCTCATGGTTGCCGATATTCTTCTCTATCAGTCCGAGCTCGTTCCGGTCGGCGTTGACCAGAAACAGCACCTTGAGCTCACCCGTGACGTTGCGGCAAGATTTAACCAGCTGTACGGAGAAACCTTCGTCGTTCCCGAACCGTATATTCCGAAGACCACGGCAAAGATTATGTCCCTCGCCGATCCGACGAAGAAAATGTCAAAATCTGACGAGAACGAAAACGCTGTCGTACGTATTCTTGATCCTCGCGATGCGATCATCCGAAAATTCAAGAGAGCCGTTACCGACTGCGACAATCAGATCAAATACGCCGAAGGTAAGGATGGTATCATGAACCTTATCTCCATTTACAGTGCGTTTACAGGAAAAACAACGGAAGAAATCGAACGTGAATTTGATGGAAAGGGTTACGGTGACTTCAAGCTTGCCGTAGGCGAAACCTGCGCCGATGCTCTTGCTCCCGTTCAGGCAGAATTTGCGCGACTTATGGCAGACAAAGCATACCTTGAAGACGTCATGATAAAGGGTGCAGAAGCAGCTGCTCACGATGCCGCAAGAACGATGTCCAAAGTACGCCGTAAGATTGGTTTTACCGACCCCCGCCACCACTGATCGATTCGATTCAGAGAATTATTTAATTTTATTTGATTTCAAGGAGAATAACTATGAAAACAAAAGCCGTTCGACTCCATGGCACAATGGATCTCAGAGTGGATGAATTTGAACTTCCCGAAATTAAAGATACAGAAATTCTTGCCTGCGTCATTTCCGACAGCATTTGTATGTCTTCTTATAAGGCGGCATCCCAAGGTTCGAATCACAAAAGAGTACCGAACGATATTGCAGAAAAACCTATTATCATCGGTCATGAATTCTGTGGAAAAATTGTCCAGGTTGGCGCAAAATGGGCGGATCAGTTCAAAGTGGGTGATAAATTCGTCATTCAGCCCGCTATCAACTATCAGGGATCTCTCAATGCTCCCGGCTATTCCTATCAGTATTGCGGAGGCGCCGCTACTTATGTGATCATTCCCGAAGAAGTTATGCTGATGAACTGTCTCCTTCCCTATGATGCCGATGCATATTTCTACGGCAGCCTTGCAGAACCGATGTCCTGCGTCGTTGGCGGTTATCATGCAAACTATCATACCAAGCCCGGTGTCTATGCACACGATATGGGTGTCGTTGAAGGTGGATATATGGCAATTCTCGGCGGAGCAGGTCCGATGGGGCTTGGATGCGTCGACTACGCAATCCACTGCGGACGCGCTCCCAAGGTTCTTGTCGTTCCCGATAAAAACGACGAAAGACTTGCCCGCGCTGCCGAACTTGTAACCGTGGAAGAAGCAGCAAAATACGGTGTTGAACTTCATTACGTTAACAGTGACAAGGTTGATAATCCCGTAGAATACCTCCGTTCTTTCACAAACGGTAAAGGATTTGACGACGTTTTCGTATACTCGCCCGTACAAGTTCTTGTTGAGCTCGGTGACGCGATCCTCGGCCGTGACGGTTGTCTCAACTTCTTTGCCGGTCCTACCGACCCCACTTTCTCTTCGATGTTCAACTTCTACAACGTGCACTACAACTCCACGCACATCGTAGGTACATCCGGCGGTAACACGGACGATATGCGCGAATCCATTGAACTGATGGAAAAGAAACTCATCAATCCGTCCGGAATGATCACACACATCGGCGGACTTAACGCTTGTCCCGATGCTACTCTCAATCTTCCCAAGATCAAGGGTGCAAAGAAGCTGATCTACACACACGTAGATCTCCCCCTCATCGCTATTGAAGATTTCGGAAAGGCCGCAGAAGAAAACAGCGGAACCGAACTCGGTGCTCTCTATGCCGATCTCGATAAACTTTGCAAGGCTGCCGGAAACCTTTGGTGCACCGAAGCCGAAAAGAGACTTCTTTCCTACGCAGGAGTGGAAGCATAACCCATTCGATAAACAATCCGACAACTGCCTTGCCATACGTCATTATGGCAAGGCATATATTTCAGATAAAAACTCCGATTATCCCACGTGAACCGTGTGTATAATCGGAGTCATTTTTTATTTGTAAATATTATTCATGGAAGAAACCAGGCGGTATGCGTGGTAAATACATTGACCCATGGAAAGGTTTTCGCTCATATCGATTGGATGATTGGGATCCAATTCAATGAGTCCAAGTTCATACACAGAAAGAACCACGTATTTCTGTACATCATTGAACAGACCTTCAAACTTGAGCGCATTTCCGTCCGCATTGACTCGTGGAAACACAAGAGTATTTAAAAAGCCGATGGCACTAATATAAGAAACCGTCAAATTTCTGGTTTTTTGATATGTCTGACTGAACCCATTCGTGCCAATTCTCTCATATCCGTCGGCAAAATTATAGGAATATCCGTAAACATTCAGCCGATTCTGGATTTCCGTTAATCCACGCTCGGAGATCAGCTCAAGTTCTTTTGGCGAATAATACTTGTAGGGTGTGTGGAATAATGCAGTATATTCGTCTATCAAATCACTATACGTAAATCCGTACCGTCTCAGAATCTCTTCTGCCCCAGCAAAGGAGCAGCCCCCTTCAGCTTGCTTAAGATAATATACGGTCGCTTCTTCTCCGGCTGAGGCTGCCCCAATAATGGCATAAACATTTATAAGTTCAGCGTTTGAGAGACTCGTATCACAAATATATATGTAGTGTTCTCCCTCAAGATAACTCTTTACGTCTGTAATGCCGGTTAGTTCATCCAGCAATTCCTCAGAAATGCGATCAATATCGACTTTGAAATAATATGCATTGAGTTTTTCACACATCTCATCGTCGAGTCGAGAGCATATCAAATCGTACATATCTTTGGTTAGATATCTCGTCAAACGCACATTTGCTCCGGGAACTCCCAAGTTATAGCAACTTAGAAGCTTCATAGCCTCTGCTTCGGACAACTTTGATACGATCTTTTCTAACGTTTTTTCTGAAATTACTTCAGGAAGAAGTTTAGCGGCGTAAGTATCCACGAAGTAGTTCCCTTCGGATAAAATCTGAACAACACAATAATCAATGAGTGCGCAGATTTTAATGTTCACCGGTGTATCCGTATGGAGTGCGCGAACTTCCGCTGCAATCGCATCAGAAATGAATTCATTTTTCTCACAGATACGCTTGAATTTTTCAAGACTGCCGGAGCCGATTCTGCTTGCAAGATCCTCAGAAACGAATTCTGCTAAAATATCCGTCACCTGTGTCAAATACATCGGAACAGAGGTTTTCGAGACAAAATGCATTTCTCGCTCGCTTAGATCCGTCATCTGCGAATAATGTTCAATATATTTTGAATAATCACTCGAAAAAGAAACGACGGGGTTGGTAAGACACACAAGAATGATCGCAAAACAAACGATAAGCGAAACAAATTTGGACAAGAAGTGATCTTTTGTCTGAACAGAAATCGTTTTCAAACGATTTTTCAATACACGGCCTGCCGTTGCCATTGAACAACCGGCATGAATGGCAAG
>JAZRNC010000117.1:0-9289 GCA_045647965.1 Eubacteriales bacterium
AGCGAAGTCACAATTGTGATATTCAGAACCCCAACCTTCCTTTTCTTTCGTCCGCTCTGCCTACACAGTAATAAAGTATCAAATTAGTATTGATTTTTTAACGAATATTAGGTTATGTAACAAACAAAGATTTGCCAAGTATGCATTTTCGATCAGGATTCAAATCTCACTATGGAGGTTATAAAAAGTTGAATATATCGCAAAAATTGCTGTTTTTTCTTCCCCATAAACTTTTTTTGTCTATGAGGGTGTTTTTTGAAATTCGCTATCCCCAATCGGCTCTATTCAGCCCTGTCCATTGTTGAAAAAATGTAGAAAATTCTTTTCTAATTCCCCTTGACTTTCCCCTATTGTATAATGATATAATACTATTAACAAAGATGCGGAGGAAAGAAACATGAAAAAAATAAGTGAATTTGCTACGCTGTGTGGTACATCGTCCAAAACACTGCGGTTTTATGAAAGAATTGGTCTGTTGAAAGCAACTTATACAAATCCTGAAAACGGTTATCGTTATTATAACGATGAGCAGGAAAGAGAATACGAGTTGATTACTGTTTTTAAGGAACTGGGTTTTACGCTGGAAGAAATCAAAAATAACATCCTCCATGCGGACGATGCCCATATCCTCGAAATCCTTCGGCAAAAGGAAGAGGAACTGCAAAAAGCGCAGAAAATCTGTGCGGAACAGATTGCATATTACGAAAGAAAGCCAAAGAATATTTCAGACGATGGGAACCGCAGTATTACCCTGCAGCGATACAATACCGAAAGGAAAATTGTGGTCAGTGACGGCACTGTAACCCGAGCGTTTACCTGCCCATCCGATGGGATGGATATCTGTGCCGAGGCAATCAAAGAACTATTTTGTGTTCCTGAATATGTAAATCTTTCTCTTTCGGATATTCCTGCCACAGAGGAAGACCGAACCGTACTGGTTCAGGTATTAGAGGGGACAAAGGAAGAAATATTGTCAACCGACTTTGGAACATTGTTTGGAGAATCGGCTCATCCCTCCAATATTTCAACCGTACTCATGGCAATGAAATTCTGCCAAGAAACAGATATCGATGATATAAATAGGATAGTGTCAAAATGCATGTCCCTGTTTTCCGAAAACTGTACTGCTCTTTTGGGCGCAAGTTTTGACTCTCAGTGTGGAAACCGAGTTAAAGTATACATAATAGGTATGTATTAAATTCCGGCTAATTTCATTAAAAAGCGGAAGACTTTTTGAAAGTCTCCCGCTTTTTTGTTATATTCGCTTCAAGAATTTCTTACTTGCTAGCTTCTTCTACAGCAACAGCAACTCGGGCGGTCATATGGAGCATATATGCTCCTACCATGGGGTTGTTATCTAAAACCCGAGGAATTCTTCCGCTTCAGAGACAAGGATGTTTCGTTTCCTACCTCAAACTCTGCTTTGAGATCCGTTGGGTAAGTGAAAAGCGTTTGCCCGGTGAACACGTTGTATCATGGGAATGGCCGTCATATAATACTTTCGATGCGCTTTACGAAGGGCACGTTTATTGCCCGGTTGACAAAATAGAATACTCCGCTTTTGGATAGGAAACAGAGGAGTGAACGTTCACTCCTCTGTGGTCATATATTTCGGAAGTTCTTTATACGATGGAAGGTGGAATAATTGGCATCGTGGAAGTTATGCGCGTTATTGAGTGCAGTTCGGCAAAGATATATGATATCTTCACCTTCAAATTCAAAGTCAACATATTGAAAACCTATTTTTTTGCGGTCGCACTCGGAGTAATCTAATAGGTCGCATACAACATACCAATCGTTCAAATTGTCTGATGCCATAAGGGACAATAGATTTCTTGAACGTTCATATGCGCCGTCTAAAAGTCTGGAAGCAATCGAATAATATTTTTTTGAAATACCGTCATACTTTATCATAAATTTCGAGCGGTTTGCAGAAAAAGGAATGCAGTAGGAGTATTCAAGCGGCGCTTCGTGATTTTCGGTATTTACTTTGTAAGCGATTACACACCGATCTCCGCCAAAACGCATAATATTAAAAAGCTCATTTTCCGGAGAAACTACCAGTGTGCCTTCAATCGTCATAACAGCTCTTGGAAGATGAGCAATTTCGGGTGCAGACGGCTCGAATTTTTTAGGTTCGGTAAATGACCAGTTTTCAGGCACTAACAGGTCGTCGTTCACATGGCAGGACATAACGGCTGCCGCGTGACAAAATTCGGTATTTGCCCACGCTCCCCATTCAAAAGTATTATATAATCTTCCATTATAAATAAATATATTCTGCGGATTTTTATGCACACCGTTATTGCCATTTTTTCCGTTTGACCCACGAAGCAGACAAACAGGTGCCGAGAAGGTTTTTCCGCCGTCGGTGGATTTACCTATAAGCAAATCGCCGTATTCGGTGGAGCAGGAAAGCATATATAGCTCCCCTTTATGTATAAACATTTTTCCCCAAAAGCACGGCATAAGCTCGCTGACATAGTGCCAACTCTCACCGTCATCGTCAGAACGGAAAATAAGGGTTAGATTTTGAGGATGATCACCTGCAAAAAGGTCCATTGAGGCCAAGAGAAATCCGTCAGGGTGACGAACCAGCGAAGGAGAGCACAAATATCTGCCCGAGAAGGAATAGACCTCATCGTCCGGGTGCAGATAGTTTACTACTGTTCCAACCGTTTTTCCTGTTCGTGCAAGACGGATAAGACTTGTTCTTTCACCCGCTTTAACGTAAAACTCATAGTCCGTTTCAGGTTCAAGATTTGCTATATCAAACAAGGATTGAAAAACTACTCGCAGACCACACCCTTTCACTTAAACAAATCAGCACATTGATGAATTTTGACAACGAATACTACTTCAATGCATTTTTTAAAAAGTATTCGGGAATGCCACCTGGCGAATATAGAAAAATGTTGGGCAAATAAAGTGTTTGCTCAGTATATATCTCCAGAATGTGCAGATAAGAGAAGGCGACCGTTACTGATACCAAAGAAAAAACGAAGTGAACATCACTTCGTTTTTTCGTTATCATTATTTTTTCATCCTGAAGTCAATACAACAATTACACATAAACGTAAGATATATCAACTCGGCAAATTTATATTTGCAATCAAAGAACCAAGGATGGTGCGGTATATACTCTTGCCGAAAGTTCCTGATTAAGCATATAGAGGCTCTTTGGATCGGAACCGAACAGCTCCATTTTGGTAATCAAGTCGTTCGCATTCGTTTCCTCTTCGCCCTGCTCTTTTACGAACCAATCGAGGAACTGCATTGTGCGGAAATCCTTAACTTCATATGCCGCCGCATAGATATCATTGATCAACGAAGTTACGTATTCCTCATGCTCAAGACCTGCTTTGAGAACATCCATATGGCAAGTAATCACCTTGTCGGGTTTTGCAATAGCCTCAAGCTCGACTTTCTGGTTTTCGTTCTGCAGGTACTGATAGAACAGCATGGCGTGGTCACGCTCCTCCTGAGCTTGAACCTTATACCAGTTTGCAAAACCGTCCAGGCCTGCACCTTCAAAATGATTTGAGAAATCCAGATAGAGATAGGCGGAATAGAATTCTTTGTTGATCTGTTGATTCAAAAGATCGCGTACTTTCTGATTCATTATTGTTTCTCCTTTTTACAATTATATAAAATTACAAATTACCGAACATTTCTTCGATAATAATAGCAATAAAAAAATAAAGCAGATGGCGGGAATCGAACCCGTAACTCAAGCTTGGGAAGCTGGCGTTTTACCACTAAACTACATCTGCATCTTGACTTAATTATACCATAATAACTTTTCGAAATCAAGTCTTATGACACACATATTTAATATAGTCCACATTTTCCAAGAATAATTCCGGGAAATACTACGACAACATCACATTTGAAGATTTGCAAATTGGAATGATCTAAAACTCCATTGGTGGTGAATACTCCGTTCCAAAAGAAATAAACTTTTCTATATTTTTATGGGAGGTTCCAAGAAGAAAACAAAAATTTATTTAACAAACTTTTATGAGCAGTCCGATGAAGAAGATCTCCTGCTCTCCAAGCACGGTACGATGGATTACCTCTTTATAATCAAATAACTTTCAAGGAGCATAATAAAAAACAAATCCGAACCAATTTCGTTCTGCGAAATAGTTCGGATTTGTTTCTATTGGTGACCCGTACGGGAATCGAACCCATGTTACAGCCGTGAAAGGGCCGTGTCTTAACCGCTTGACCAACGGGCCTTAAAAAAGGATTTATCAATGAAGTGGTGACCCGTACGGGAATCGAACCCATGTTACAGCCGTGAAAGGGCCGTGTCTTAACCGCTTGACCAACGGGCCATTTGCATTGATAAATCACTTTTTTGATAGCGGAAGTTGGACTTGAACCCACGACCTATCGGGTATGAACCGATTGCTCTAGCCAGCTGAGCTATTCCGCCATTTTGTGAACAAACCGTGAACTTTTTCGTAAGTTTCTGTGTTCTCGGTCGAGCACGTTGATATTATATCATATTTCATCCCTTTTGTCAACACCTTTTTTGAATTTTTTATAGTTTTTTCGATATTTTTTTAGTATTCAAAATCAAATACCTCTGACAGAATTTCAAGAAGACGGAATCGCACTCGCCAATTTTTATTGTTTCCTGTGATAATGCGGTATTCCGCAGGAGTAAACCCAGCCGCAACGTATTCTTCTTCTTTTGACTCGGCAAACCGTACGCATACCGTCGGAAACAGAACGCACCACCAATTCTGTCCCTTACCCTCACCGAGTGTGATCGTCAAAGAACGGTACACTCCGGACGGCATGACGGCACTGCCGTAATCAATTCGCGGGAATTTTTCCGTCGTAATCTCTGCGCGCACGGTGTAATCGCAGTTCTCATCGCGCAGTACCCCCTCTGCAACCTCCAAAACAGCCGGAATTTGACGGCTGACCGCCTCGAGTGCTTCCTCATAGGAAGTGCAAACGTCGAGCGTATCGGACAAGTAATCAAGTACCTCGTCCCTCACCTTTTGTTTGACTTCTTGATCCCGCGGTGAATCGGATACAGCTCTCACATGAAACCGTAAAACATCATTATAGATCTCCCCTTCTGCGTGAATCGGAATGATGGACAAAACCATCGCTACACACAACACACATACTGCCGTTATCGTAAGATTTTTCATAAAAAACTCTCGCTTTCATACTGTGATATCATAGTATTGCCAAGCGAGAGATTTTTTATTCAATTATTTTTGTTAACCGCCGAGATATGCCTGACGGACTCTGTCGCTTTGCTTAAGTTCTTCGCCCGTACCGGAAAGGGTGATTTCTCCCGTTTCAAGCACGTACGCTCTGTTTGCAATCGAAAGTGCCATCTGAGCATTCTGTTCTACAAGAAGAATTGTCGTTCCTGCTTTATGAAGATTGATGATAATATCAAAAATCTGTTCCACAAGGATCGGAGCAAGTCCCATCGAGGGTTCGTCCAGCATCAGCAGTTTCGGATGGCTCATCAGAGCACGTCCCATAGCGGGCATCTGCTGTTCACCGCCCGAAAGGGTACCGGCAATCTGACGTCTTCTTTCTTTCAGTCGAGGAAAATGTTCGAACACCATTTCGAGATCGGCTGCGATTCCGGAACTCGGCTGTGTATACGCACCCATTTCCAGATTTTCGAGTACCGACATCTGCTGGAAAATCCGACGTCCCTCCGGCACCTGCGCCAGGCCCATACGGACAATTTTATTGGAAGGAACGCCCGCGATCGAACGACCGTCAAACGTGATGGAGCCCGTACGGCTGCGAAGAAGTCCCGACACCGTCTGCAGTATCGTACTTTTTCCCGCACCGTTAGCGCCGATCAACGTCACGATTTCTCCTTGTTCGACCGTGAAAGAAACGTTTTCGACCGCGTGAATCGCGCCGTAGTATACGTTGATGCCGTCCACATTAAGAATTGTACTCATTTTAACCCTCCGTCTGCTCGTGCTTCTTGCCGAGGTACGCCTCAATAACCGTCTGGTTATTCTGGATTTCTTCCGGTGTTCCCTTGGCAATAATTTTTCCGTAGTTGAGCACGACGATACCCTCGCAGATTCCCATAACCAGGCTCATATCGTGTTCAATCAACAGTACGGCAATCTGGAACGTATCGCGGATCTTACGAATATTTTCCATCAGTTCTGCCGTCTCTGAGGGGTTCATACCCGCTGCAGGCTCGTCAAGGAGTAAGAGACACGGATCTGTTGCCAATGCACGAACGATCTCCAAGCGACGCTGAGCGCCGTACGGAAGAGATCCCGCAACGTGAGAGGCGTAATCCTGCATATCAAAGATCGAAAGAAGCTCCAGCGCACGGGTATGTGCTTTCTTTTCTTCGCTCCAATAGGAAGGAAGACGGAAAATATCGGACCAAATGCTCGACTTCATATGATTGTGAAGTCCGATCTTTACGTTATCCTCTACACTCTGGTTATTGAATAAACGAATATTCTGGAAAGTACGCGCGATGCCTGCTTTGTTAATATCCACGGTACTCATTCCGCTCGTGTCTTTTCCGTTGAGCAGAATCGTCCCCATTGTCGGCTGGTATACTTTGGTAAGAAGGTTGAAAACTGTCGTTTTTCCGGCACCGTTCGGACCGATAAGGCCTGCAATCTCCGTTTTACCAATCGTGAGATCAAGATCTTCCACGGCTTTCAGACCGCCAAACTCTATGCCGAGATGATGCGTTTCGAGAACGGGACGTTTATCCACGTCGCGCTCCGGAACCATACCTCTGCTCGGGATCGGTACGAGTTTACTCATTGTGCAGTTTCTCCTTTCTTAGCAATTTTCTCAGCAATTTTCTCAGCTTTTTCCGCTCTTCTCTTTACTCTATCCTTCCATTTCAAGGTAACTTTTTCTCTCCACTTCTTTGCGCCCTCACTGTTCGTAAACAGCATAGCAACGATCAAAATAATGGCGTAGATAAGCATACGGTACTCATCGTATTCACGAAGAAGTTCGGGAAGCATATAGAGGAGTGCCGTCGCAATAATCGTTCCGCGGATGTTTCCCATACCGCCGAGAACAACGAATACGAGAACAAGGATCGACATATTGAAGTCAAATTTTTTCGCAACGATGGTTGTATAGTTCATCGCATAGAGGGGACCGGACATACCGGCAAGCACCGCAGACGTAATAAACGCGGTCAGCTTATATTTGGTAACGCTGATACCCACGGACTCTGCGGCAATTCGGTTATCGCGGAGAGCCATGATCGCTCTTCCCGTACGGCTGCGTTTCATATTAAGAACAACGATCAACGTAAGCATAACGAGAACGAAGCCAACGAAGAAAGTCGAGATCTTCTGTACACCCGTCGCACCCATTGGCCCGTTCAGAATGACTTTACCCATCGTCATTCCGAGGTCTTCGGCACTTTTTACGCTGATATGGAGACCGTTTGCGTCTATACCGACGTACAGACAGTTGATAATATTACGGATAATCTCGCCAAACGCCAGAGTAACGATCGCCAGATAGTCACCACGAAGACGAAGTACGGGAATTCCGATAATAAGACCCGCCACACCCGCAATCACGCCACCGATGAGCATCGAAAGAATGAGACGAAGTACGGTCGATTCAATAGTCGTGCTGAATGCCGCGGAAGCCACGACTCCCGCAAATGCCCCGAGAGACATAAATCCCGCGTGACCGAGGGAGAGTTCCCCGAGAATACCTACCGTAAGGTTCAGAGATACCGCCATTACGATATACGCGCAGATCGGGATCAGCTGACCGGAGAATGAACTGGAGAGGAGCCCGCACGATTTTAAAATCTGAATGATAACAAACGCCACGATCACGATACCGTACGTCGTAAAATCGGAACGCGTCTCTGCGGAAAGTTTTTTGAATACTTTTTTCATTCGAGCCTCCTTACACTTTCTCACGGATCGGCTTACCGAGAATACCGGTGGGCTTAACAAGGAGCACTACGATCAGAACGGCAAACACGATTGCATCTGAAATCTGGTCGGAGATATATGCCGTACTGAAAATCTGGATTACTCCAAGAAGAAGACCGCCGAGCATCGCGCCGGGAATCGAACCGATACCGCCGAATACCGCTGCTGTAAACGCTTTAATACCGGGCATAGATCCCGTAGTGGGAACGAGCATCGTATAGGACGAGCAGAACAGCACACCGGCAATTGCCGCAAGCGCGCTTCCGATCGCAAACGTGATCGAAATCGTCGTGTTTACGTTGATACCCATAAGGAGAGCCGCATTCTTATCTTCAGAAACCGCGCGCATCGCCTTACCCGTTTTGGAATGGTTTGTAAACAGTGTGAGAGACACCATAATGATGATACACGCAAGAATGGTTACGATCGCTTCTGCGCGAATAACGAGTTCCCCGTCAAAGAGCTTGATGGCAGGGAAACTAACGAGCGACTGATACGATTTCGCTCCACTTCCCCAGATAATAAGTGCAGAGTTCTGAAGAAAATAGCTGACGCCAATCGCCGTAATAAGTACTGCAAGAGAGGGCGCGTTACGCAAAGGCTTGTACGCAACTCTTTCAATGAGAATACCGAGTAAGGTACAAACGACCATCGCCGCAATCACTGCCACAAGGGGGGAAAGTCCCATTTTCACCGTTGCCACGAAAGATATGTACGCACCGATCATAATAACGTCGCCGTGCGCAAAGTTAAGCATTTTTGCAATTCCATACACCATCGTATAACCGAGAGCGATGATGGCGTAAACACTGCCGAGGCTGATGCCGTTTATCAGATAGTTCAGAAATGTCACTTGACAACCTCCTATATTCCTAATAGCATAAAGTTCAAAAGGACCGCCTTTTCAGACGGCCCTCTGTTTTTTGTTAATCCATTGCGGTATACGCGCCATCCTTGATGATCATGCCCTTCGGAGGCTTGGACACTTCACCGGTGGTGGACCAAGTAACGCCCGTACCGGTAAGTCCGTCAAATACGAACGATCCATCGGTAAATACAGCAATCAGTTTGTCACAAACTTCCTCTGCCGACATATCGGAAGTGATGCCTGCCTTCTTGCATGCTTCGTAAATTGCGTAAATTACGTCGTAACCGTCAGCAGCAAACTGGTTCGGGATTTCACCGTATTTTTCCTGATACTTTGCGGTGAAGCTCTTCGCGTATTCAGCGTCAGCAACGAAAGGTGTGAGAAGCATAACGCCTTCAGCAAGAGACTTATCAAAGCCTTCTACTGTAAGAATACCGTCCATACCGTCAACGCCGAAATACTTGAACGTATA
>JAZRNC010000118.1:0-2223 GCA_045647965.1 Eubacteriales bacterium
CGCCCATTCCAAGTCCTCCGCCAATATATAATAATCCTGCCATCAGTGTGGAAGGCATATAATTGAGCAACAACTTTGAAAAAGGAGAGTTAATGGCATAGAGTCCCGCCGCCAATACAGCTAAAAATATTCCTGTACCTGTTGTCTTTTTCAAAAGGCGACCTCCTTTCATATTCTTATTTATCGAACTGTTTACAAAGTAAAATTAAGACCGCAATTCGTATGAACTGCGGTCTGTTTGGCGCAGAGAGAGGGATTCGAACCCTCGTGTGGTTTCCCACAAACTGATTTCGAGGAACTGTAAATCCGTCTCCGTCTATCCCTCTGTATCCCTAATTTCCGCATATTTTCGCAAGTTAGTGACCACTGTATTGCCCTTTCCGGGAAAAATGCACGGCTTTTGCAAGGCCGGAGGGACGGGCGGTCACTGTTTTTAGTGTAACAAAGATAAGAAAATTTCGTTCAGCTCATCCCAGCCCCGGGCATCCTCTCGTGGAAGCTCAGCGATGATTTTTTCGATTTCATCCATGCTGCTATCAATGTAGTCATTCACTCGGTCAAATCGTTTGCCCTCACCGATCTCCGGCGTGTTTATCTTCAAGTCGAGCAACTTTTCTACATCGGGCTTGATTTCAGCATCAAGGTGTTTTTCCATCAGCGTACTGAACAGCATCGGCGGGGGTGTGCCTTCGGCAAGAATCCACTTGCAGGCAAGCAGCGGACGCAGAACGTAAAAATATTTCTTTAGCCGGACCGTTTCCCCTTTCAGATATTCACGATAGTTGCTCTTGGCTGTGCAGAGATAATGGTACAACCCCGATTTAGCCACGAAATAGCGATTGATGACAGCGGCAATCTTCTGCCATTCATCTGTGGTTTTGTAAATGATCGGAGATGAATTCCATTCAAACAGTGTCGGATTAGAATTGTGCAGCAGAGTCAATGCTTTTTGTATATCCCAGCCGTTAATGTCGAGTGTGTCGTCAAGCTGCCATTCGATTACATCACGGGTCTTATCAAGTCGCAGATAGAATTCTTTCGGGTGAACATATATGAACCGCACATCGTAATCGCTGTCGGGCGAAGCGAATCCCCAAGCTCGGCTGCCGGATTCAATACAATGCAGAATCTTTACATTTTCGCGTTCTTCAATTTCTTTTAATTTTGATATTACTGTGTTTCTCATACATCCTCACTTTCGGATATTTCCCGCTCCTTTATACCGGGAACAGCTTCCATACCAAACATAGCAAGCGCTTGGTTCACCTTATCCATACGCACGGTTGGCTTTCCTTGCTCAAGCTCGCGCACAAACCGCAAACCAAGCCCGGAACGCACCGCAAACTCTTCTTGCGTGAGACCGCATTCTTTTCTTTTCAGTTTAATAAATTCAGCGATTTTATTCATAACAATATTATACACCCTATCGGGTATAATGTCAATGTTTTCTTGCAGATTTATACCCGATAAGATATAATTGCATACTCGTGCTGAATAAATCAAAGCGTGGTGAATTGTAAATAAATATATAGAGGCATTGACGAAATCACGATATCGTGATATAATGTTGGCAAGAGATAAAAAGTGAGGTGAAGACGATGCCGGTATTGGCACGGTTCTATGGAATCATAATCAGAATGTATTTTCTGCAAAGCGAACATAATCCGCCCCATATTCATGCAATCTATAATGATGATGTTGCGGCTATAGATTTCATGACCGGTGAAGTGCTTGAAGGGCACCTTCCTCCCAAAGCAATGGAGATGGTGCAGGAATGGATCGCAATCCACCGAGATTCCCTCAAGACGATCTGGGAAACCCAGGAGTTCAAGAAGCTCCCACCGCTGGAATAAGGAGGTATCACTATGTTTCACAAGGTAAAAAATGTGTCACCGCTTCCCGATTACAGACTCAGTGTACAGTTTTCGGAAGGCGTTACCAAACTGTATGATCTGAGGCCCTTGTTTACAAAGCTCCCGATTTTTACTGAGCTGCAGGATGATGCGGAACTCTTTTCATCGGTTTCAGTGGATGTTGGCGGTTACGGAATCATCTGGGGCGATGAACTGGATCTGTCCTGCGATGAACTGTGGGAGCACGGTGAACAAGTCGATACGCCGTTCGATGGGCTTATGGCATTCAGCGATGCCACGGAATTATGGGGACTGCACGAAAGCACGCTCCGAAAAGCAATCGCATACGGTAAGCTCGTAAACGGTGTTG
>JAZRNC010000119.1:0-7709 GCA_045647965.1 Eubacteriales bacterium
GCGTTATCATCAACGTCTACGGAGAGCACAGAGGTTCTTGCCGTGAACGGAAGGTATACCGTAATGTTTTTCTTTTCTGTGTTTCCAAAGTTTGAGGTAATCGTGTAAATATCCTTGTCAAAGGAAAGGTATTCAAGGACGTGCGTGTGCAGATTGCCGTTAACATATACGTCAAATCCGGCAAAGTTTCTCGCACGGATATAGCCACACTCAACCGTGAGCTTTAGAAAAGAGGTGTTCGTTTCGAAGGAGAGTTTTATCCCTGCCGAGGCTTTAGTAAGGTTGTACATCTTATTATCAATGAGGCAATATTCGTTTTCTTGCACTTTCGTGAAGCGATGCGGCGTGATACGGTCGTTTTCCGTTTCCAGCCATGCATATCCAACGAAAAGATCGGCAATTTCGCAAAGGGTAAGTTTCATAATTTTAGCTCCGTTTCATGAGTAGTTAAATCACCGCACCGGCTGAGCGCAGCATGATTCGAGTTGTTATTCTTTTTCCGAGTGCTGTAATGCTTCGTCAATGGCAGCGGCAAGCTGATCGGCGCAAGAAGTAGAACGGGGACCGCAGGTGTTCCCACGAAGGATAGCAGCCACTTTGTCGGCTTCGCGGCCTTCAACGAGTCGGGCGATGGCTTTAAGATTACCGTTACAACCGCCAACAAAAGAAACGTTGCGGATTATACCGTCCGTGATGTCAAAGGAAACGGTAGAGGAACAAGTTCCTCGGTTACGATGGGTGAATTTCATATATATCTTCCTTTCAATTGTTAAAGGGACGTGGATCGTTTGAACCCGCCTATCAATGGTCTTCGTCGGGAGAGTCTATCAGTACTTCCGCGCGGTGCGCGTTAATGTTGTACATACCGATGGCCTCTTCTGCGGGGATCGAAGTTATAAACGGACTTTTCGTCGGTACACTGTCAATCAGAAGGTTACCGGCAGAGCGAATATTGAAATTGATGCGTGAAACGGGAACGGTAGAACTAAACTCAATAGATCCGTCGTTGCAGGTTACGTTAACTTGCCCGTTTGCCCGGAAATTCTCAGACGTGATTTTTAATTGTTCGGCGTTGATCGTCATATTATTCACGGTGGTGTTACCAAGTTTCAGCACAGCGTTAGCTGCCGGGGCAATGTCTTTTCCGTTGTTAATGTGAAACGCGGAATTGGTAGAGAGAGAATCGGTGGAAACGGTTACGGATTCTGCGGTGATGATATAGTCCGTAGCGGTAACCATATTTTTAATGGAGACGCGGCAAGTAGCAGCGCTAATATCAAAATTCTTGATTTCTTTGTCCGAGGAGAGATAAATATCAATTTTTTTCTCTTTGTCAGCGTTTTCATCGGATTTAAAGAAGCCACCAAAGTGACGGATTCCTTTGAATGTAAAGCCGTTTTCCCAGAACTTTAACATAGAAAGCATATCGGGAATTTCGTCGAAAGAAAGTACACGGTTCTGAATGGAAAGAGAATAGTAATTTTCGGGGAAATTGATAAATTCTATGTACGAAGAGTCGCTGTTACCGATGATGTTTATTGTAACGTCTTCGGCGGATAGGATCATTTTCGTAATGGTCGTTTCCGTCAGATCGACTTTTTGTACGGAGTCCTCGTTTCGAATGACGGAAAAGAGGGATTCGCCGTTTTTCAGCGCTCGTTTTTCGGCGGCAGAACACGTGATATACCCGCCGACCATGAGGAGAAGCGAGATTACAAGAGCAATAATGGAAGCGGGTTTCACAGTTTATAGCACTCCCTTCTTACAAAGTTAAAGAGGATTTTCAGTTTAATGCATACGAATCGGAAGAGTCTGCCGACCAGTACGATCAGCCACGGTAAAAGACGAATGGAGATATTATAGATCGTCACAGACAGGAACAGTGCGACGCCCGCAATCATAATACCGAGTCCGATTTCATAAATACCGGCAGAGATAAAAGAAAACATTTGCGTAATACCGTAAATGATGCCAACGAGGGACAGACACGAACCGACACCGGCGACAGCTACAAGAGCGGCGATTCCAAGGAGGATCGACGCGATCAGTCCGATAAACAATGCAGCGAACGAGCCGAAGAGCACAGCGAGAAGACCGAGCGTCAGCGGCAGGGTAACGATAAGACCGACCCAGAATACAGTTAATCCGCGGGAGGTAGGTTCTTGGTCTGCTTCCGAGAAAAATTCATCATGTTTGGACGGAGTGGGGGTATGTACGGGATTCGTCGGGGGAGACTTCTTTGGAACCTGCGCCTTAGGATACGCGACGGGGGAAATCAGCGTCTGTTCCATAGGATTTGTTGTCGGCTGAGGTGCCGGTGCGGCAGGGGCGGGGGATTCAGCGGGGGAGGCAGGAGCCTTTTTTAAAATTGCCGCGATGCTGTCTGCCAGATGAAGAATTTCTTTTTGTGATTGTATTGCTTGGATTTCATTTAGATCCGTTGCGCTAAAGGACCGCAGAAGATTCGATACGTGGCGTTCGGCAACTTCTTCCTCAATACCGCGCTCGATCAGAGCCTTTTTTAGGTTAGATTTAAAAATATTAAGTTCCATCTTGTAAACTCACCTCTCTTTTTTGAATTTAACGATGGATTTTTTATCATACTTGTGGTATAATGTCATATGAACAAATAAAATCAACTTCATAAAAAACACTATATCTATATTTTATCAAAAAACGGAGTAATAATCAATATGAGAATGAGAAAAAAACGTCACGGAAATGAAAGACTTCTTGCTTTAAGCGCACTTTTATATCCTTTTGACGGAGAAAATTGGATTTCGGGAGAAGAGATCTTCAAAAATGCGAATCCCATTAAGCTTGAGGTAGGATGCGGAAAAGGGGATTACGTAACAAAACTCTCCGAGAGAGATACGGAGTTTAACTACATAGCACTTGAGAGAGTGGCCGACGTTGCGGTATGCGCTATTGAAAAATATGCCAAGCAGCGTGGACTCGGTGGAATGGGCGTTCACGGTGGATGGCTTACCCCGGATGGCGAACTTTACAAAGATGGCAACGTATGGGATATTCCGAACGATATGCGCGGTAACGTACGTTTCATCGTGGGAGAGGCAAACGACGTCATCACTCATATGCCCGATAATACGCTTTCGGGAATTATCGCCAATTTCAGCGATCCGTGGTCGAGAAAGTGCAATTACGAAAAACGTCGTCTTACGCACCCCGCGTATCTTGAAAATTACAAACGCGTTCTCAAACCCGGTACCGCGTTCGCTTTCAAAACAGATAATGACGCGCTGTTTGACTATACGGTGGAAATGCTCCCCCAGTCTGGATTTGAGATCGTGTTTATGACGCGGGATCTCCATTCGTCCGAGCGTGCAGAGAACAATATTGTTACAGAATACGAGCGTAATTTCACCGAGCAGGGAATTCCGATCAAAATGCTCGAAGCTGTCCCGAAAAAATAAAAAACACTTGACAACATGATCGCCAAGTGATATAATTATAGGTATCGCAAAAATATATCAGTGTGTATATTTATCTAATTATACCACAAACCGAAAGAAATGTCAATAGATAAATTGTGAATTTTTGATTTTTTTGCAAAAACAGATTTCGGACGATATGGATCGAAATAAAAGAAAGGAATATTATATGTACGAACTCTTATCCCTCGATAATCTTTCACTGCGATCATATTCCAAAGAGATTCTTGATATCAATGAAATTTCGAGAGAGTACGGACTTGTTCTTACGGCAGAAGATGCCAAAGAATTGTCTGAGACCAGAAGTCGCGCGATATCCGAGAACGATCGTTTGGAAATCGGCGTGGGTGCTCTTCCCGAAATTATGAAAATGTTCTGCAAATCCCGTTACGTTAATTCCGAAAACTATGCCTATATACTGAATGAGGTTACGTATCTGTTTTACTACATAAAGACAGAAACGGATGACAAAATAACCGATGCCGATCTGCTTAAAGAATTATTTGAGCGCTTCGAGCTCCAATGCCGCGGCAGTATCGACACGCTGGAGGGAAGAGAAGCCGAGCGAATCATACGAAAAGTCAACAGCGGTGAGAATTACCAACAATGGTTTGAAGAACGCGACGAGCTCTTCATAAAGACCGACGGTGGGCTTAATGTTGACCGTGACACTCCCGGAGACGTAATTGGCGATACTTACGACAACGAGTATTTCGATATGCAAGAAATTGCCGATCATGATCATTATGAAAACGACGTATTCGACGGTGTGTATGAAGAAGCAGAGAAAGGCTTTGATTTCGATACGTTCGACGATATGAGGAATGCGGCCGTTCTTGATATTTCGCAGTTTGAAATACAAGCCGATGTAGCTTCCGAATATCCGGACGATGATGGGGAGGAACAGAATGACTGAATTTGATCTTGTATCCTATCGGGAACTAAAGAGTGAAAACATTGACCGAAAACACTACACGAGCTCCTTGCTTGACGAAGCGAAGCGTGTGGGGCTTATTACCGAGGAGGATGCCGCTTCCGTTCAGACGAAAATGATGGAACAGCTTGCTGAAGTAATCAATCTGTATACGCTTGGGGAATCCTCATCACTGAAAATTGATACCGCAAAATGCCTGATGGAGTCGATGGTATTTAATATTGATACGTATCTTCTTACTTTGGGCGACGACAAAAAAGCGCTGTCACTGCTGATTGAGACAAAATACGGCGATCTGTACGGGCGTGGTTATCTTATCAACAAAAAGCTCTTTGAAGAAGCGAAGATTCTGTATGCCAAAGCACGTCTGAATCGTCTGAAAACAGACGATGAGGAATACAACAAAACGCTCGATAAATACTTTAAGTTCTATCTGGCAACGTACGATCCGCGATTCCGAGCACACGATAAGATCTATTTATCTATGCGGCAATTCGGGATCCGTGGCGCTTTTCGCATCGGCGGTGCTGTCCGTGTGCTCCGTAAGATCATTGAGATCAACGACGGTCGTCAGGCGGACGTGATTCTTTCGTAATCGGAACGGAACAATACTTCCGAAGCAGAATGAGAACGATTCCGTTAATGACGGTCATCGTTCCGATAAGAGTGTCCGCCATAAACCAAAGGATCGGCGCGGAAATAACAGAGCCGAGAACAGTACAAACAAGAGACGCGACGTTATAGACAACGATCGCGCTCTTTTTGTTTGTCAGATAACGGATGGCGGCAGTGCCGTAAAATAACTGTGCGAGTATGGTGGAAAACGCAAACAGCACAATGGATGCCGTGAGAAGATAATAAACGACCTCTCCCGTTACTGCTTCAAAGGAGTGCAGAGCGAGTGGGGCAGCGTCAATGCTTTGTCCGAACGGAATATTATTGTATTTGGCGTTCGATATCAGCATCACAAATGCTGTCAGTGAGCAAAGAACGAGAGTATCTACGACGACCTCGACGACACCGAGTCCGGCTTGCTTTTTTGGGTCGTCCGTGTCAGCGGAAGCATGGGCGGTTGGGGATGTACCACACCCTGCCTCGTTCGAGAGAATCCCACGTATCAAACCGAGACGAAATGCTTCTCGCACACCGATTCCGGCGGCTGAACCGAGAACAGCTTTCGGTGTAAAGGCAGAACGGCAGATATCGGCAATAACGGACGGCAGATACGAAATATTGGTGACGATAACGTATAGTGAAACGAGTATATAAAATCCTGCAAGGATGGGGATGATTTTTACCGTAATTTTTTCAATTCTGGAAACACCGTATGTAATCGAGAGGGAGAGAAGCGCAGCAAGAAGGATTCCGACGACGCACTGTTTTGATTTTGGGAATACCGTAGCCGCGGCGTTTGCTTGGAGGATCGTTCCGGTAATCAGGGAATTCGCACAGCAGAAAATGGCAAATCCTCCGCCAAGAGCCGCGGCATATTTCTTACCGATGAGATGTATAAGTCCGTCGCGTATATAGTACATCGCTCCACCGTACCACGAATTTTTGCCTCGTTTTCGAAACCGAAGAGCTAAGAATACTTCCGCGTATTTTACCGGGAGTACCAAAACGGCTCCGAGACACATCCAGAAAACCGAACCCGGTCCGCCAAGAGTCAATGCCGAAGCTACGCCGGTGATGTTTCCGACGCCAAGCGTACCGGCGAGAGCTAACGTGAGCGCCTGAAAGGGTGTTTTTTTGGCGAATTTTTTTGTTTTCTGCCCGGTTTGTTTGTCGTTTTTCCACTCGCCGCATCGCAGTACTTTTATAACATTCGGAAACAAAAAAACAGCGGCGACACAGAGAACGACGGGTACGGCGACACTTCCGAGAAAATCAGAGAAAATATTCAGATAACGCATAGAACTCCCACATCACATAGGGTAGAATTTCGCAGTTATAAAATGATGATGTAATATATAGTATTTCCGATCAAACAGAATAATGCATAAGAAAATCGAGGGATTCATGTGATTTTTTTGCGATTTTTTAAGTATAATTTCAGGATAAACCTTTAAAATGGAAGGAATTTATGATATAATATAATATTATATGTTCGAGATATGAATGGTATGCATTCTTCGGAGGAAAAAATGTTTGAGATCATAAAGAAAACCGTGCTGAATCCAACGGTGATAAAAATGGAGATAAAAGCGCCACGTGTTGCAGCCAAAGCAGAGGCGGGGCAGTTTATTATTCTCCGTACGGATGACGAGGGGGAGAGAATTCCTCTGACGGTCGCCGACTATGACCGTGAAAACGGGACGGTGACGATTATATTCCAAAAAGTTGGAGCAACAACGGATAAACTGGCAGCGATGGAAGAAGGGGATTTTCTGCACGATTTCGTCGGGCCTCTCGGTAGGGAAACGGAAACGGAAGGATTAAAGAAAGTCGCAGTGGTCGGCGGTGGTGTCGGCTGCGCGATCGCGTATCCCGTTGCAAAAAAACTTCACGAGAACGGAACGGTTGTACATTCCATTGTCGGATTCCGTACGAAGGATCTTGTGATTCTTGAAGAAGATTTCAAAAACGTTTCCGATAAGTTCGTTATGATGACGGACGACGGGTCTTGGGGAACCCAGGGACTTGTGACAAACGCGCTTCGCTCTCTTATTGAGTCGGGCGAGAAGTACGACGAAGTTATCGCAATCGGACCGATCGTTATGATGAAGTTCGTTTCCCAGCTTACGAAGGAATACGGCATCAAAACTGTTGTCAGTATGAATCCGATCATGATAGACGGAACAGGGATGTGCGGTGGATGTCGTTTGAGTGTTGGTGGAAAAACGAAGTTTGCTTGTGTGGACGGTCCGGAATTTGACGGTCACGAAGTGGATTTTGATGAAGCGATGCGCCGCGGCGGAATGTATAAAGAATTTGAACTTCACAAAAGAGAAGAAACCTGCAATCTCCTGCATAAAGAGGTGAAGTAAGATGGCAAATATGTCACTGAAAAAAAATGAAATGCCTTCTCAGAAAGCTGAGATACGTCGGAATAACTACGAGGAGGTAGCGCTCGGATATACCGAGACCCTTGCCCTCGAGGAAGCGGCGAGATGTTTGAACTGTAAAAATATGCCCTGCGTCAACGGTTGTCCTGTTTTGATAAAGATCCCGCACTTTATCAAAAAGATCAGCGAAAAGGATTATGAGGGAGCGTACCGTATTATTGCGGAGTCAAGCTCTCTGCCGGCTGTGTGTGGCCGTGTGTGCCCCCAAGAGAAGCAATGTGAGTCGCAATGCTTCTACTTGAAGAAACTCAAAAAGAA
>JAZRNC010000120.1:0-2901 GCA_045647965.1 Eubacteriales bacterium
CACTGATGCAAAAATCGACATTGACGAGCACGGCATCTCCCACATCTGTGTGATCGACGGTTCTTTTATGGAGGATAACATCCGTCATTCAAACATGACGAAGGAACAAATTCTGAAGGAAATAAAAAAACACCGTCTCGATCTTTCCGAAGTTTTTATCTTCACCGTTGACGATCTCGGCAAAATCACCGTGATAAAAAAGGAGAAACAATAACCCAATGAAGGCTTTTTTAATCTCGCTCTCCGTTCTTATTCTCATTTCCGTTTCCGTTCCGCTGCTCACATTCTCCGCGCTCCGTACGATGGATCAACTCACGGAGTGTACGAGGCGTATCTTTGACACCCCCGATTCAACAAGAGAAAATATAGAACAATTCGAAGAAATCCTAAAAAAACACCGCGTCGTTCTCTATCTCACCCTCGAAAGAAATGATCTGAATGCAATCGACCACGCTCTTTACACTCTGAAGCTCCACGCCAATGACAACCACTCTCTTCTTTTCCACGAAGCTGTCGTCTCACTGCTCACCGTTCTGAACGATATCACCGAAAGTGAAGCGCCCTCTCTCCAAAGTATTCTGTGATCCACACACGTTATTTTATAAAAATCATACAAACTCGACCGAGAGAACACCGTCCGTCCTCTCGGTCGAGTTTGTATTTTTTAAAATATTTTACTCAAACGCCGTTACACCATCATCAAGCAGCAGTTTCCGTCTGGTGATTATGTGCCAGCCATGATCCCGCACTTCCTCAAAGCGCTGCGCGATTGCCTGGGCGACATATTCGGGATTTAGATAATTCTCCGCATCCGCCGAAGTGATCGCACGTACTGTCAGCGTTCTCTCGCCGATCTCCGCTTCCACAGATCGAATCAGCGACGTAATATCCACTTCTTTTTCGCCGCTTTTCGATCTCTTCATCATCACCACAGGATGACGGAACATTTCCACGATCTGTGCAGCGATCTCGTCCGTCACATCCACATCGGCATAAGAAATCTCATTCTCCGCCCATTTAATATCGTTCAGTTTCCCTTTCTGCTCGTAAACCGAGATCATTTCAATACCGCTTGGCATTACCGGGCCGAGTTTTGCAATAATCTCCGCATTCGACACCGCCGTCATCATTCTGAGGTCAAGCACTTCTTCCTCCCCACCGCATCCAACGGACAACGGGGTGGCAAACACAAGCTTCGGAATGGGATTGAATCCTTCCGTATAGTACACAGGAAGTCCCGAACGCACAACCGCTCTCGTCAAAGTCTTTGTCAGATCGAGATGCGATACGTACAGCATCGGTCCGAATTTACGGAAACGTACGCGAATTTTACGCGCCGGCTTGATACTTCCCTTGGCAGGCTTCGGCTCATCCGATTTTTTCACAGTTGTTCCCGACGTAAACTGACCATTACTGTCCGCACTTTCCGGATGTCCGGGGCACCAACGGCAATATTTTTTATCCGCAAGTTTATTCGCACCGCATCCGCTGCACTTTTCCTTGCAGGAGGGAGTAGCGATCACGTTTTGCGCTTTGTGACGTTCCGAAAGAAGAAATTCTTTTGTCACTCCCGCAAAGATCATATCCCACGGCAGAATCTCGTCATCGGGAATCGTGCGGTTTGCGTAGAAAGCGGGATCAATACCGACGGCGGCAAAAATATCGAGCCAATTTTCGTAATTGAAATGCTCTTCCCACGAATCAAATCTGACACCGCGGCGGTTTGCTTCTTCAAGAGCCACAGCCAGACGGCGGTCTCCGCGCGCAAACACAGCCTCAATCTGCGATACCGATGCGTCGTGGTAATTATAACGCACTTTGCGATCGGTAATCTTTTCCGAGAGGAATTTCTGCTTTTCCGTTAATTCCTCCATCGTATTCTGACGCTCCCACTGGAACGGGGTGTGCGGCTTCGGAATAAAGCAAGCCACCGACAGCGTTACCTGCGGCTGACGTGCCTTGTTACGGTTCGGCGTGCGATAATATTCGTCGATCACGTGCGTGGCAAGGGTGGAAATTCCCGCAATATCCTCTTCGGTCTCTCCGGGAAGTCCGTTCATAAAGTAGAGTTTGATCTGATTCTTTCCGGCAGCAAACGCCACGCCCGCCGCCCTCAGAATTTCTTCTTCGGTAATATTTTTGTTGATGATGTCACGGAGTCTCGGCGTACCCGCTTCCGGTGCGAACGTAAGAGTGCTCGTTCTCACCGTCGAAATTTTATCCATCAGTTCTTTTGTAAAGCTGTCCGCACGAAGAGACGGCAGAGAAAGGTTGATTTTCCCCTCGTCCGTCCAGGAAAGAAGGCGATCGGTCAGATCGTTCACTTTGGAATAGTCACTGATCGACAGGGAGCACAGAGAGATCTCCTCGTATCCGCTGTTTTCGATCATCGTCTTTGCCATGCAGTCCAGCGTCTCGGGACTTCTCTCACGCACAGGACGGCATACCATACCCGCCTGACAGAAACGGCATCCGCGAATGCATCCACGGAACACTTCCACCGTCACGCGGTCGTGCACCGTTTCAATATTCGGCATAACGGGATCGGTCGGCGCGGGACATTTATCAAAATCCTCCACGATCCGCTTTTCAACCATTTTCGGTACTTTTTCGTCAACCGTATCAATCGACGCGATCGTTCCGTCATCATGGTAGGAGATGAGGTAAAGAGACGGTACATAAAAGCCTTTCAGCTCCGTTGCCACGCGGTACAGAAAATCTTTTTTCGTGTACGTTCCATCTTTTTTCATACTCACGTAGAGTTCAGCAAACTCCACAAGGGCCTCTTCTCCCTCACCAATCGAGAAAACGTCCACGAATTCTGCCATCGGTTCCGGGTTATACGCGCAAGGTCCGCCCGCAAGAATAACGGGAAGTCGGATCGTAGCCATGTCGTTCTGT
>JAZRNC010000121.1:0-9318 GCA_045647965.1 Eubacteriales bacterium
AGAGGTTATTGGTGAAACCGGAATCGTAACAGAAGAACTCATGCCTATCCACATATACACTATTGGCGGAATAACAGCAGAAATAATTCTATTAGAGTATTGGAGTAAACGATGTATTTTGACTATAAAAAAATACCTACGAATAAAGCATATGCACTGCGGAACTGCTTTATTGACACTTTTGTGGATACATCCCACGACTTATATGTTCGGTATATACGGGATTTGAAAGCTAATGATACAGTAAACGCCGAGGGATGTAGATTTACTTTTTTGTGGTCTTGCTTGAAAAGGGATAACGCGTATAGAATAGACTTTTACTCCGCTATGCGTTATCTGTACCACAGAAAAAACGAACGTGTATTTGTCATGTGGGATATCCGTCCGAAAAAAATCCTTTATCCGAAAGGGTGGCAAGAAGATTATATCCCGGAGTGCGAAATTCGGCTGAAATCGGACGACGTGATTTCTGTAGAGCCAAAAGAGCTTTGCGATGTTTTACTGCACGATCATCATATTGAAGCGCACTGGATTGGGGATATAAGTCAGTATTTTTTAAGAGAAGATGTATATGTGTTTGATGAAACATTCACATGGTTTATTGCACTGACACACGAGGAGTATACTTCGCATAACGAAAAGAGACTGTGTTTTTCTAATGTTACGGAGATAGATCCGTTGGTGATGTAGGATGCGGTAAGCGGGGGATCCATTTATTTGTATAACAAAAACCTCAGATATTTCTGGGGTTTTTATGTTTTTTCAAAATAAAGGATGAAAATTCACAATTCAATTATTGACAAATACTATCGGGGATAATATAATACTGTATGGTTCAATTTTGAACAAATGAACCGAGGGAGGCTCATATGATAACGATTCAAGAAATGAATGGGCACGCAAGGAAGATTGCTTTGGCATACGAAAAGGCATTATTGCCACTTTCAAAAGAAATGGATATGCCTCATACAGCGGTCAGCATTTTACTTTTTATTGCAAACAATCCCGATTTTGCGACAGCAAAGGATATTTGCAATTTTAGAGGACTGAAACGTCCGATCGTGTCCGCCCACGTTGAGCGCTTAGTTCAGGAGGGGTATATTGTAAGACGTTCTGTTCCCGGCGACAGAAGGAAAACAGCACTTGTATGTACTGAGAAATCATTAAAAATTGTGGAGGCAGGCAAAGAGTATCAGAGTCAGTTTGCCGGAGCAGTTTTTGAAGGAATTACAGAAGAAGAGCGTGATGTGATGGAGCGTTGTTTTATGCGGATGAACGAAAACATCGATCACATTATCAAAGAAAAATAAATGGTATAAGAATGAGAAAAAAACTATCAAAGATTTCAACTTTACATTACGGCAAACTCATATTGCGTTCGATATTCTTTATTGCGGTTCTTGTGTCCTATATTTTTAATCGAACCGATGTACTAACGTACAATGCGATAATTCCCATTATCGTTTGGGTATTTTTTGTTGTTGAAATGTTCCTGCGGTTCTTTCCATCAAGACTGGAAAGCATGGGTTGTCAAAAGCAATTTGCAAGGAATTACGAACCAATAGGAGAACAAGAGATTCCCGTGAATCAATCATGGAAAAGGACTGCCCTTGTTGCGGGAGTGTGGCTTGTCCTCAACGCCATAATCGGTGTGTTGTACTTTGCCGATATCCTTGACAGAGGGATTTTGATCTTGATTGCCATCGCTTATTCGGTATGCGATATCGTTTGCATTCTTTTCTTCTGCCCGTTCCAAACGTGGTTTATGAAGAATCGGTGCTGTACTACCTGTCGTATTTACAACTGGGATTTTGCGATGATGTTCACGCCGCTCATATTTATTCCGAGTGTCTATACGTACAGTCTCGTCGGATGTGCTCTTGCACTTTTACTTAGGTGGGAGATTGCCTATCGTCTGCATCCGGAACGTTTTTCAACGTCAACAAACAAGTGCCTTGACTGCTCACGCTGTGAAGAAAAACTTTGCAGCCATAAAAAACAGCTTCAAGGGTTTCTCAAAAAACACAGAACGAGATTTTTTCCGTCTCGTGAAATCAACCGTAAAAAATCATGAAAACAATGGGAGAAAAAATTTTGAAGGAATACAGAGCAGGTATCGACATTGGTTCTACTACCGTAAAACTTGTGGTACTGGATGCCAAAGATAATATCATATACGGACAATACCGACGCCATATGGCGAAAACGCAGGAAACCCTTGCCGAACTTTTGCGTGAAGCGAAGGCGCAACTTGGTGGCTGTTTACTCAAAGTAAAAATTACCGGATCCGGTTCGATCAATCTTGGCAAAGCACTGGGGATTGATTTTGTGCAGGAGGTGGTTGCTGTTGCAGGGGCACTGAAACATGTTGCTCCGCAGACCGACGTTGCCATCGAGCTTGGCGGCGAGGATGCTAAGATCATCTACTTTACAGGTGGGCTTGAGGAACGAATGAACGGCGTCTGTGCAGGTGGTACAGGCTCGTTCATCGATCAGATGGCTTCACTTTTGCAGACCGATGCCGAGGGGCTGAACAAGGCTGCAGAGAATTATAAACAAATCCATCCCATCGCCGCACGCTGCGGTGTATTTGCAAAGACCGACATTCAACCCCTTATTAACGAGGGTGCAACAACGGCAGACCTTGCCGCATCCATTTTTCAGGCAGTTGTCAACCAGACCATTTCGGGACTTGCTTGTGGGAAACCGATACGCGGATGCGTTGCTTTTCTCGGTGGTCCGCTTCACTTTATGCCGGAACTCAAAAAGGCGTTTATCCGCACATTGAAGCTGACACCCGAAACCACGGTCGATCCCGAGAATTCACATCTCTTTGCAGCAATGGGAGCGGCTCTTTCCGCGGAGGAAGCGATAGCCGTTGATGCGGATGAGCTGATGAAAAAACTCTCCAAGGGTGTTAAGGTCACATATGAAATGCCGCGACTCGAACCCCTGTTTGCCTCAAGGGAAGAATATAAGGAATTCAAGAGACGACACGAGAAAGCGATTTTACAAAAAGGGGACCTCTCTACATACCAAGGCGAGGCTTTTCTCGGCATAGATGCAGGCTCTACCACCACCAAAATGGTGTTGATCGGTACAGATGGGGAACTATTGTTTTCCTTTTACGCCAATAACAAGGGGGATCCCATAAAAACCGCAAAGGAAGCCATCGGTAGAATGCGTGAACAGATGCACGACGGAGTGCGTATTGTTCGTTCGTGCTCAACCGGTTATGGGGAGGCACTTCTCAAATCGGCTTTCTCACTGGATGAGGGGGAAGTGGAAACCATCGCGCACACCACGGCGGCTTCTTTCTTTGATCGTGACGTGGATTGCGTGCTTGATATCGGCGGCCAGGATATGAAGTGCATCAAATTAAAGAACGGCGCAGTGGATACCATTCTGCTCAACGAGGCTTGTTCGTCCGGATGTGGCTCTTTCATTGAGAATTTCGCGAGTTCTCTTGGGTTTACCGCGGAGGGATTTGCCACGGAAGCATTATTTGCTACATCTCCCGTTGATCTTGGAACACGCTGTACAGTCTTCATGAACTCCAACGTCAAGCAGGCGCAAAAAGAAGGAGCGACTGTCTCGGACATATCCGCAGGACTCGCGTATTCAGTCATTAAAAACGCACTATATAAAGTCATTAAACTCGCCGATACGAAAGAACTGGGTAAACATATCGTTGTGCAGGGGGGGACTTTCCATAACGAAGCCGTGCTTCGAGCTTTTGAGAAAATAGCAGGGGTAGAGGCGATCTGTCCCGATATATCCGGACTAATGGGTGCGTTCGGTGCTGCTCTTATCGCAAAGCGAAACTATCATGGACAGCCTTCCGCGATGCTTTCACTCGACGAGATTGAAGCACTTACCTACACGGCAACCAGCCGTCGATGCGGTGGCTGTTCCAATAACTGTATGCTCACCGTGAATCGTTTCTCAAACGGGCAGGGTCACGTCACTGGCAACCGCTGCGAAAAGGGGAACGGCAGCGTAAGCGGCAGAAAAAAATCGCCGAATATGATGGAATATAAGAGGATGCGACTCTTTGATTATGAGCCCCTTGAGGAAAAGGATGCGCCGCGCGGTGTTATCGGTATTCCGAGAGTCCTCAATATGTATGAAAACTATCCCTTCTGGGCAACTTTCTTTAAAGAACTTGGTTTCCGCGTGGTTTTGTCTCCGTGGTCGAGTCGAAAAATCTACGAACTCGGTATGGAATCGATCCCGTCCGAATCGGAGTGCTATCCCGCAAAGTTGTCCCACGGTCACGTGGAATGGCTGATCGCTCGTGGAATCAAAACCATCTTCCACCCCTGTATTTTTTATGAGCACAAGGAAATTACCACAGCACAGAATCAGTTCAACTGCCCGATTGTCGTTTCTTATGCAGAAAATCTCAAAAACAACGTGGAGGCTATTACGCGCGGAAATGTGCGCCTCGTTCGTCCGTTTATGGCTTTCACGAGCGCGAAGATTGCCGCTGACCGCTTGGTAACGATCTGCCGCGAGGAATGGAGTATTCCGGAAAAAGAGGTCAGAGCCGCCGCACTTTCCGCTTGGCAGGAACAAGAGAGAGCGAAACTCGATATTCGCGCCGAAGGAAAAAGAGTACTATACGAAATTGAAAAGAACGGAACGTACGGTATCGTACTTGCCGGTCGTCCGTACCATATCGACCCAGAGATCAATCACGGTATTCCCGAACTGATTGCTTCATACGGTTTTGCTGTATTTACAGAAGATAGCCTGCCTGTAAATTATTCGCCCGAACGTCCTTTGCGCGTACTTGACCAGTGGGTATATCACTCAAGACTCTACGCCGCCGCGGAATTTGTGCGAAGCAGAAATGATTTGGAGCTGATACAACTCAATTCCTTTGGCTGTGGACTCGATGCCGTTACCACGGATCAGGTGAATGAAATTCTTGAAAACAGCAATAAACTCTATACGGTACTTAAAATAGACGAGGTAAACAATCTCGGAGCGGTTCGAATCCGTATCCGAAGTTTGATTGCCGCAATGAAGCTCCGCCGTGAGCAGAATATCAAAGCAGAACCCAGACCAATTGCTTATCATCGAACGGAATTTACGCAGAAAATGAAGGACGAGAAGTACACCATTCTCGCTCCGCAAATGCTGCCGATCCATTTTGATATTCTTGAACCCGTATTCCATAAGTACGGATACCACCTTGAAGTTCTTCGGAACGACAACCGTAAGGCCATTGACACGGGACTCAAATTTGTCAATAACGACGCGTGCTTTCCTTCCATTACCGTTGTCGGACAGTTTATGGAAGCCATTACATCGGGCCGCTACGATACCAATCGCCTTGCCGTTCTGATAACACAGACCGGAGGTTGTTGCCGCGCTTCCAATTACGTGGGACTCGTTCGTCGGGCACTGGACAAAGCGGGATATTCGCACATTCCCGTGATTTCACTCAGTATGAGCGGTATCGAAAAGAACGAGGGCTTCCGAGTCGACTATAAGATGCTAAAAGATGCTATTCATGCACTTCTTCTCGGAGATCTGATTATGCGCTGTCTCTACCGTGTCAGACCTTATGAGCTGACACCCGGCTCTGCAAACGAGCTGAGAGATTGCCTCATCAAACGCTGCGTTTCCTTTTTGATCGATAAAAAGGACAAAACGAGCTATCGTGAGATGTGCGCTACTATTGTACAGAGTTTTGATACGCTTCCTATTGACGAGAATTTGAAAAAGCCTCGTGTCGGGATCGTTGGCGAAATACTTGTGAAATATATGCCGCTTGCCAATAATCATCTTGTGGAGCTTCTTGAGCGTGAGGGGGCGGAGGCAGTTGTTCCGGATCTCATCGATTTTGTCAATTACTGTTTGTTCAACGCCCGTTATAAGAGAAAATATTACGGCAGCTCGAGAAAAGGTGTGTTTGCCTCAAACGTGGCTCTGGCAATTGTGAAAAAACTGCGTGAGCCTGCCATAGATGCTCTCAAACGAAGCCGTCGCTTTGATGTTCCCGCTCCCATTGAGGAGGTTGCAAATATGGCAAAGCCGATCTTGTCGATCGGGAATCAGTACGGGGAAGGATGGTTCCTCACGGGCGAGATGGTAGAGCTGATTACGCACGGCACGCCAAATATTGTATGTATTCAGCCATTTGCGTGTTTGCCTAATCACGTGGTCGGCAAGGGAGTTATTAAAAAGCTCCGCGAAACCTATCCTGGTTCCAATATCGTTGCTGTGGATTACGATCCCGGTGCGAGTGAAGTGAATCAGTTAAACAGAATCAAATTGATGCTCTCTGCGGCGAAAGAGAGAATGTAAAACGGGAGTAAATCAAAAATAATAGCATAGATTTGTGCTTTGGGTAGGGCCTCACCCGAACTCAGCGCTTATGCTAACTTTGTACCTGCAGTTTACTGTGAGTAAAACACGACTCATGGGGACTGCAGGTTTTTTTATAGTTTCATACTATGCATTAAACCAAAAATATGATATAATTTTTATGAAACCTGAAACCAATCCCACTTTTTTGCGAGATATACAGTAGAATGATATCACAGACCCCATAACCTCTCGTGAAAGGAGGCAATCTTATGAAGGATGAAGCAATCGTGGAACTGTACTGGCAGCGGGACGAATCCGCCATTACCGTGACGCAGGAGAAATATCACGTGTATCTATTAAAGATTGCGCGAAACATTTTAAATTCTACCGAGGATAGCGAGGAAAGCGTGAACGATACATACCTTGCTGCATGGAACTCCATACCGCCGCAGAAACCGGAGGTACTGTCCACGTATCTCGGTAAGCTGACAAGACGAATTTCCATCAGTTTGTTTCGACGTAGAAATGCAGAAAAGCGTCGGGATGGTGAGTTTGCGCTTGCGCTTCAGGAAATGGAAGATGTGATGACCGATTTTATGGATCCTGAAAGGGAAATGGAAGAAAAACTGCTTGGGGAGCTTCTCAACAAATTTTTACATACGTTAAAACCGAGCGAGAGACGCGTATTTATCGGACGGTATTACTATATGGATCCGCTGAAAGAGGTTGCCGCTTACTGTGGTATGAGTGAGGGAAAGGCAAAAACACTACTGTTCCGCACACGGAAAAAACTGAAAGAATATCTCATAGGAGAGGGGCTTTTATTATGAAAAAGAACTTGCTTTTTGATGCAATGAACGAAATAGATGAGGATATGCTTGAAGATGTGAATGCACTGCGGGGACGAAAAGATGCGAAACCTAAACTCACATGGACACGATATGTTTCTGCGGCGGCGTGTTTATGTATCGTACTTATAGGTGTTTTTGCGGCAAACAGATATGAGCTGTTTTGGCGTGCTGACCTCGAAGATCCTACGGATACGGAAGAGATATATGAGAACGGGGAAGAGCATAACTATGTTTTCGCAGAAATTACAACCGATGGGTATGCTCAAAAGAAAATCATAAAGGATACCCGGGTAATAAGTGAGATCTGTGACATCCTCCACACGGCAGACGAGGCGGAATCTTCCGCAAATAAACCAAACGATAGTAGACCGAACTGGGTACAAAACGACAAAGACAACTCGTTAGTTTCTGACCGTTCGGGAACAAACGAAACGGAAAAACAGTATACGATCATACTGACTGCTACGGATGATACGGAGGAAGTCTATTCCTTGATTGGTAAAACTATTATCGAAGAAAATTCCGGCAAAAATCTTATTCTCTGCGACGAGCAGTATACGGAACTTGAAGATTTACTGACGAAAAATTATGAGGACGAAGGAGAGAAAACAGAATGAGAAAATGGCTTGTTTTTATTGGAATAATACTGTGTGTTCTGACTTTGGTATCTTGTACAGAGACAGAAGAGGGTAACGAAAAAGTGGATTTGACAGATGAATCTCAAAGTATTGATTCCGACGCTGCGGAAGAGGAAAACGTTCCCCTGCACAGCGAAAAGGATACGGAGTGGACGGATAACGACCCACTTCATCCGAGTGTCATTGTTCCGGTGAGATATTCCGATCGTTTTATCCGTACGGATGGATATCTGGAGGGGGCAAGTTATCCCTCGGTAAAAATTATTCGTTCGGTGGGGGAACTGAATGCGTATTATGAGTCATATCGAGACGTGTATTATCTCGATCACGTGGAAAACCCGGAGTATCACGGCTCCATCGGATTCGCTGATGCCTGCAAAAAATACGATGAAGCATACTTTAAGGATCGTATTCTTTTGATGGTTCTCGTGAAAGAAGAGAGCGGATCGATCCGTCATAGTGTAAAGAGGATGGAGATGAACGACGGGAAAATGATCGTTTCTATTGACTCTATTGTTCCCGGAGCTTGTACCAAGGACGTTGCCATATGGCATATTTTGCTCGAGCCGGAAGCAGGAATAGAATTGAAAGAAGATGACGTTATCGTATTTCTTGACGGAAAAAGAGCAAACGTCTCCTTCGGCGAAGTGGAAACGGGTAATACGGTAACAATCATTCGCCCCGATATTATGATCCATAGCGGTCCGGGATATGATTATGAGGATATGGGGACCCTGATTGCTATGGGTACCCACACAATCACCGAACAAACCGTTTGCAGCGATGGCATTACGTGGGGAAAACTGAAGTCGGGACTTGGTTGGATCAATCTCGATAAAGCAGCAGAAGAAGCACCGCACATACCGATTACTCTCGAAAGAGTCAAACGTGGCGCGATAAACGAAACGGAATGCCATCTATACGTTCGCGAAGAGGGAGATTACACACAGTACCTGCGAATCCGTGCCTATGAGAAACTGACCGACGTGAGACTGACAATCATGGATTTCACCGACGATGGTTTTCAGCCGGGGATGGATCTGTATACGTTGGATGAGTTGTCGCCCAATAAACCTCTTGTGATTGGCGTGGTATTCTATGGAGATTTCACAACCTTTTGCCTATCGTTCAGCGATGCTATGGGAAAAGCGAATGAGTATATGATCTACACCAGCGGCAGAAATGGGGCGGTTATTCTGCAGAAGACGGTTGACAGGCAGGATGGTAAAAATTAAACGGAATTCCCGTGTATCGCAGTAAAAATTTGTAGCGATTTTGGCTCATCGGAACCGGTATTATCACAAATTCAGCTTGAATACAAAAAGACACGTTTGCCGTGGTTTATTCCACAGCTTGCGTGTCTTTTGAGTTTTACATTGTGTACTGGAATTTCACGATATGATGTTTACTTCATGAAGAAGAACATCGGGGAGGTCAGCATACCGAGTTCTCTGACGCGATACTCATCACACCAACGGTAAGTCGGAGGCCAAGCGGTCTTAGGAAGA
>JAZRNC010000122.1:0-2199 GCA_045647965.1 Eubacteriales bacterium
CTTGGTGATTCTATTATACCATATTTCGCTCCATAGGTAAAGCGACTACTTGGAGACTTTAGCATTTCGAATCAAAGCAAAATCGCTGTTTGGTTGGAAAATACTGTGTGAATTATTCTGTTTCGTGATAAAACTGCATGCCTATATCTTTAATGAAGACAGCCTCTGATATAGGAATAACGGACAAGTGATGAGGCATATTTTGAAACAAAAGAAAGAAGTAAAATTATGAAAAAATTTCGATATCTGAACCTAAACAGTCGCAAAAAGAAGGCGGTGGGCCTATATGCACACAACATACAAAACCGAAGCCCACAAGAAGCGTGTGGGCGATGTTATCCTTACCATAACCAATCGTACGCCCGTATATCACGGAGATGAAAAAGCTACTGTCAAAAAGAAGATTGAACAGCAGCTTTATGAAATTTTCTGTAAATATGGTTCGGTAAGATCTTGAAAATGCGGAGCGCTTCACTTATACTATAAGTGTCAGCAGCTCCGCTTCTTTTTGCGAAGAAGGGAGTTATTTTGAACCTTTATGACGCAATATATACAAGACAATCGGTAGACCGGATCGACAGTATCTCTGTTGAAAGCCAAACCGAATTCTGTAAAAAGGAAGTGATTGACGGGCAGTTCCGAGTATATTCGGACAAGGGGTACAGTGGAAAAAACATTGACCGCCCTGCCTTCAAAGAACTGCTCTGTGATATTGAAGCCGGAAAAGTTCGCCGTGTGATCGTGTACCGTCTTGACCGTATCAGCCGTTCTGTGCTGGACTTTGCCAATGTAATCGATGTGTTCCAGAAGCATCGTGTGGATTTTGTCAGCACGATGGAGAAATTCGACACGGGAACACCCATCGGAAAAGCCATGCTGATGATCGTCATGATCTTCGCCCAACTGGAACGCGAAACCATTCAGCAGCGTGTTATTGATGCGTATGCATCACGCAGTAAACGCGGCTTTTACATGGGCGGGCGTATTCCCTTCGGATTTGCACTGAAAGAAACGATGATCGATGGGATCCGTACCAAGATGTACGAAACGGTGGAATCTGAAGCGGAAATTGTTCGGCAAGTCTATGACATGTACGCAGAACCGCAAACCTCTCTGGGGGACATCATGCGTTATCTGGAAGATCACCAAATCTGCAAACGAGATGGAAAGCTGTTCAACAGAAGCAGACTTCGTGATATGGTTATCAATCCGGTGTACGTCAAAGCGGATTATCAACTTTACGATTTCTTCAAGGCACAAGGCGCGAACATCGCCAACATTCCAGAAGATTTCATCGGTACCAACGGCGCATACCTCTATTCCGGTGATGCTGAAAAACGTAAATCCATCTCTTTGGAAGGACATACGCTTGTTCTGGCACCGCATGAAGGCTTGATCGATTCCAAAACGTGGATCAAGTGCCGCAGTAAGTGTCTGAACAATCACGCCGTTGCAAAACCTGTCAAAGCCAAGGTAACATGGCTTGCCGGTAAGATCAAATGCGCACACTGCGGATATGCCCTTGCCGCAAAAATCTATCGCTGCAAAACGAAGGAAGACAACCGTTATTATTTATGCAACAACAAATACAATGCCGGTGGATGCCATTTCGGTTCTCTTGATGCCGATGCGGTTGATGAAATCATTTTTGAAGAGATGCAGAAGAAGTTAGCGGAATTTGAAACGCTGTCCAAACAGGAACAGGCAGGATGCAATCTGCAAATTTTGAAGCTGAAAGAACGGATCGAAGCCATTGACAAAGAAATCGCTTCCCTACTGGATAAAATTTCTGCTGCCAATGATACGGTTATGGAGTACATAAACAACCGTATTTCTGCACTGGATTCCGAAAAGAAAGACCTATATGCACAGATCGTACAGATTGATAATAGCGGCAAGGATAGCATGAGTGAAATCAGCGGTTATATGAAACACTGGGATGATCTTTCCATCAGCGATAAAATCACTGTTGTAGACTGCCTGATTGAAAGCATCCACGCCACCAAAGATTCCCTTGATATCAAGTGGAAGATATAACAGACATAAATCAACAAAATTACAAGATCGCAGTCCATTCAGTGATGATCGTTTCGGTGATGCGAATTTACTATTTTACATGGGTGAATTTTGCCCTTTTTTAAAAAAAGAAGCTGCTGCACAGTAATTTTCCCATTATGTCCTGCCCCAAATTGTACGGAC
>JAZRNC010000123.1:0-10987 GCA_045647965.1 Eubacteriales bacterium
GTAGATATGATGCCGTTAATTGGACAGCGCGGAGGAGATTGGGATATCGACTCCCTGATTGCCGATGAGATTGGTGTGGAGAAGGAAAACGTGATCGCCAAAGACTTGTATCTCTATCCGCGCACCCCAGCCTCCGTTTGGGGTGGAAACGGAGAATTTTTCTCGAGCCCGAGAATCGATAATCTGCAGTGTGCCTATGCGACGCTGCGCGGTTTTCTTTCCGCATCGCATGGGGAAGTGGAAAACGTCTCCGTGTACGCTTCGTTTGATAATGAAGAGACGGGAAGCGGGACCAAGCAGGGGGCGGCATCCACGTTCCTTGCCGATGTTTTAGAGCGAATCTGTGATTTCTTTGGCTGTAAACTGCGTGGGGCACTTGCTTCTTCGTTCATGGTTTCTGCTGACAACGGACACGCCTGCCATCCAAATCATCCGGAGCTAACCGATCCGCAGAATGTTACGTTCATGAATCAAGGCGTTGTTATTAAATCGAACGCTTCGCAAAAATATACGACGGATGCAATATCCGCGGCTATTTTTGCCGAGATCTGTAAACGGGCAAAGGTTCCGATCCAGTGGTACGCCAACAAAAGTGACGTAGCTGGCGGCTCAACTCTCGGATCCATTGCGAACAGAAACGTACCCGTAAATACAGTGGATATTGGACTTGCACAGTTATCGATGCACTCTGCGTACGAAACGGCAGGTGTCAGAGATACGGAGTATCTGATTGCCGCGACGGAGGAATTCTATCGCGCAAAGATCGAATTTCTTCGCGATGGCGAATACCGTTTGAAATAATAAAAAAGGCTGGGACACTTAACGAAATTTTTTCGTTGTTGTGCCGCAGCCTTTTTTCATTATTTCATCAGTTCGGGGATCGTTTTTCCGTTGTATACTTTATCCCAATCCTTGTTAAAGTCGCTGATGGCCGTGTTTGTAAGGGGATGGTAAATGACCATATCGAAAAGATCGGGGTTGATGGTGATTGCGTGCGCACCCGTCATAGAGATTTTGTGAACCTGCTCTACGGTTTTGAAGCTTGCCGCAAGAATTTTTGCGGGGAGATTATATGAACGGAAGATATCGACGGTTTCATTTACTACGAGTACACCGTCGGATACGATGTTATCAAGTCGGTTTACGTAAGGGGCGACGAAATCCGCACCGGAACATGCTGCCATAAGAGCCTGCTGCTGAGTAAAGATCGCGGTCATTGTTACGTTAATGCCAAGATCTTTGCAAAGCATTGTTGCCTTGAGTCCTTCGGGAGAAATCGGAATTTTAATGTAAAAATTATCTCCGAGGATTCCACGAAGAAGTTTTGCTTCGTTTACAATATCGGCGGAGTTTTCCGAGGTGGTCTGCACGTGAAGCATACGGTGGCTTCCGATAATGTCACGGATGTTGTAAACCAGATTCTTGAAGTCTGTGTTTTCACGGGAGACGATGGTGGGGTTGGTTGTGACACCGGAGACGGGATAGAATTCGCAGCATTTTTTGATGGCGTTTAAGTTGGCGCTGTCAATGAGGTATAACAATTACGACACTTCCTTTATGTTATTTTTACTATATTATTGTATCAAATTTTGTCTAAAATGTCAATGTTATGCTTTGACGGATTTGTGGGGGAAATACGGGATATTTCGTGAAAAATGACAGTTTTTTCGTCTGCCAAACCGTTACAAATCTTTCGGACAGCTGTCACAGACAAAACTGTGAAAATCCCTTTTAACCTATTGTGTTTTTGTGTGTATATTCAAAATCTATCCGTCGAAATACTTAAAAAGGGGACGTGTTCGGACGTCCCCCGGCTCTAATTATGCAAGGATTTTTTTCAGCAGTTCAATTTTTTCTTTCGCAGTTTCGTTGGTGTACGGTGCCTTTTCATCGGCAGTCAGTATTTTTTCATCTTCAAAGTATTCCAAGCATTCAAGCATTGCCATACCAAAAAGTTGAATATTAGATTGCAGATACACCGCAAGCTGTTTGCCCTCATAGATGTTGCTTCGTCCGAGATTATATTCACGACAAAATTCGAAAGCTGGAAGCTTGTTTGCGAAAGACAACGCTTTCTCATTCTCGCCCTTTGTACAAAAGCGATAAATCAAATCCCTTGTAGCCTTGGTACGCATTTCCGTATCTGTGCTGATTTCAAGAATCTTATGGTACAGCAGGATTGCTTCTTCATAATTGTCTGGAGATTCTTTTAATGTTCCTGACAAAGCCCACGCAAGTTTATACATCAATTCTTCATTACCCGGATGTTTTATCAGCGCTTCTCGAAGAATCGGAACGGCTTGCATATACTTTCTGTTATCAAAAAGTTCATCCGCACGTGCACATACAGTATTGATTTCTTCTTTCTGTTTACTTGTATCATGACCGAGCAAATAATCAACTGATACACCGAAATAATCTGCAATTATCGGCAGCAGAGAGATGTCAGGAAAAGAAGAGTTTGTTTCCCATTTACTTATCGCCTGACAAGATACACCGAGAGTCTCGGCGATCTGCTCCTGAGTAAGGTTTTTTTGTTTACGCAGAGTTTTTAGTTTATCAGAAAAATTCACTGACATATATTATACCTCATTATTTATTATTGAACCGGTTCTGATTATATTATAGCACTATGATCAGAGTAAGTCCACATACAACTCGTTTAATATTTTTCTACCAAAGGTTGATGCACAGATATGGGGTAGCGTGCTTATCAAAATCTGGAAATGCATGCCTACCGCAATCATACGTCTCGCAGAAAACCATGTCTTATTTTGACTTTAGATTCGTTGAGATATTTGGTTAGTATTTGAATCCTCTTTGGTGAAATCGACAAAGTCCTATTCATCCACACTTCAAGTTAAAAGGTATCTGTGAAAGGAAACCTTGACTTACGGGATGAAAAATGGTATAATAAAAAAGATAAGGTTTTACTATCAATAACCTCCCTTACTATGAAAAAGGGAGTGCGGCGTTCTGCCGTAAGGAAAACGAAATGAAAGAGGAAAACTTACGTGAAGAAAAGTTTATGTTTGCTGATATGCTTGTTTTTGTTGATCGCCGCTTCGTGTGCTCCGAGCGATCTTCGTGACCAGAGCAAAGAAGAAAACCTGAAGGACACTCTTGCAGGGGGCGAGTCAAACAAGGACAACAGCGTAGGAGAGTCGGACGGTTCCACTATTCGTGGGGAGTACGTTCCCGTATACGGAGATCCGTACGATTACGTCTCCAACGATCTGACGGGGTTTATCAAACTCGGTCAGTATAAAGGATTGAAGGCAGATCGTGGAAACGATGAGGTGACGGATGATGATTTCGAAAAAGAAATCGAAAATTTACTGAATAATTACGCTTACTACAACCGGATCACCAACCGCAAAGTTGCGGCGGGAGATACTGTTGTTGCGGATTATGCCGGATACTTGAACGGCGTAGCGTTTGAAGGTGGAACGGCTCTTGAACAAGAGATCGTTGCCTCTCCCAATTCCGGATACATACCGGGATTTGCGGAAGCGTTCGTTGGTCGTATGCCCGGCGAAGAATTCAGTTTCAACGTGACATTCCCCGCGGATTATCAAAACAAGGATCTGGCAGGCAAGGAAGTTACGTTTAAATGTAAGGTTCACGCCGTTTTGGATACGGTTCTCATTGTTCCCGAACTGACGGATGATTTCGTCAAAGAGACGTTTGGGTACAACAACGCCGAGGAATTTCTGATCGCTTTCCGCAGAACTGTGGAGGTGCGCAAAGAAACCACGGAGGATATGGAACTTTATAACGAGCTTTGGAATACGATTCTCTCCACCTCGACAGTAATTGCATATCCCGAAAATGAAGTGGACAGACTGTATACCCAGACCCGTGAATACTATGAACAGTACGCGGAAATGTATAGCACGGATTACGAAACCTTCGTTCAGGTTTATCTGAATACGACGGATGAAGCCATTTACGAGGAATGTAAGTCGTATGTGAAAGAGGACTTGGTGCTGAACCAGATTTCCAAGGAACTTAAAGTTGAACTCAGCGATGAAAAATTCAATGAGGGACTCTACACACTTTCCGAATACTATATGATGACGAAGGACGAGCTTTTAAAATATTACGGAGAAGAGGCCATTCGCTCTACTTTGACATGGCAGGAACTCATGTCCGAAATCGTTAAATTTACGGTAGTAAATCAAAAATAAAAAAATAGGGGACGCCGCGATACCGTGAACTGTTCACGATCGGGCGTCCCTCGTTTTTATTTTTTTGTAAATTTATATTTCCATGTGCCGAAATAGAATTTGGGTAACTTCAGCATTCGTTTGAATCTCCACGGTTCTTTCAATAAACGGTAGAACCATTCGAGTCCAAGTTTAATGAAAATTTTTGGTGCGCGCTTTACGTTTCCCGAATAACCGTCAAGGGAACCGCCAAGACAAAGCATAAGCTTGACATTGGTGAGTTTGTCTCTGTTTGAGTACACCCATTTTTCCTGCGTGGGGGCGCCGAGACAAACGAAAAGCACATCGGCACCTGACGCATTGATTTTTTGTGTGATGGCTTCGTTTTCATCGCCTTCTTTTTTGAAATATCCGTCGGAGCATTCATCCGTAAAAGGGGAGCCCGGATATTTCTTTTTCAGCGCGTCACGGGCAGCCTCGGCAACGCCGGGTTTTCCGCCGAGCAGAAAAATTTTGTGGTTCGTTCCTGCAAGACGACGTACGATTTCTTCCCCCACTTCAATTCCCGCAACTTTTCCACCGATGAACGGTGTACCGAGAATCTTTGCGGCTTTGATTACACCGATACCGTCGGGAATAATCATTTCGGCAGAATTTATGATATCGTAAAGTTCGGGGGTTTCGATACAAGCCTGAACGATTTCGGAGTTCGGCGTGAACAGTGCCGTTTGTTTTCCCTCATCGAGAGCAGAGAGAAGACCAGATACGGCGCCTTCAAAATCCACGTTGTTAAAGTATACACCGCGAATATTTATCGTATGATCCATTATGTGTCTCCTGAAGATTTCTGAAAACTAAAAAACGTGCCGGACGCACGTTCTTAGATGATTATTTACCTTCGCCTGTGATCTCAGCGAGGTAATCCGCAACGTCGCCTACAGTGAGGAACTTGTGGATGACATCGTCACCGATTTCGGTATCGAATTTTTCTTCGCAGAGAAGAACGAGGTCAGCGAGCTCGAGAGAGTTGATTCCAAGGTCATTAACGAGTTCAGCATCGGGGGTGATTTGTGATTCTTCAATAGAAAGTTCCTCAACGAGAAGAGCTTTAACTTTTTCAAACATAATAAGTACTCCTTCAAAAATAAGTTAAAAGTATTACAGATTATAAAATATTTTCAACAATTTAATTATATAGGTATTCTTCCGTTCTGTCAAGCATTTTTTGGAATAAAAATAAAAATTTTATAATAATTGTTGAAAACGATAAGAAAATATGCTATAATAACAAATGTGATAACAATCATTTTTATACATCATTTTATTTAAGGAGAAGAAAAATGAAGACTTCAGTTACTACTTATAGCTATCACCATTATTTTGACGACAATCATCTTGGTTATCTTGGTGTTATTGACAAAACAAAAGAAATGGGTTTTGACGGTATTGAATTTATCGGCAGACCTAATCTTGAGGCGCGTCCCGAAACAGCAAAAGAGATTAAGGAACGCTGTGCGGAAGTAGGCCTTGAAGTAGTATCCTACACGGTTGGTGCGGATTTCATTAACGGTTCGAATGGTGACCTGAAAGATGAAATCGCAAGACTTTGCAAAATTGTTGACTATGCGGCAGAACTCGGTGCTCCCAGACTTCGTCATGACGTAACCGGTGGATTCAAAGATGGCAGAACGTGCTGCAGAGGTTACGATGATGCGCTTCCGCGTCTGATTCAGGGATGTCGCGAAGTTACGAAGTACGCAGAACAGAAGGGCATCAAGACGATGACCGAAAACCACGGATTCTTCTCTCAGGATGCTCACCGCGTAGAAAAGCTGATCAACAGCGTTGCATGCCCCAACTTTGGTGCTCTTATTGATATCGGTAACTTTATGTGCGCGGACGAAGATCCCAACGTATCCGTTGGTCTTATGGCTCCGTACGCTTTCCACGTTCATGCGAAGGACTTCTACTGGAAATCCGGTAACGAAATCAACCCCGGCAGCGGATGGTTCCGTACGCGCGGTGGAAATTACCTCAAGGGTTCCATCATCGGTCACGGCGCCGCAAGAGCTTACCAGAGTCTTCAGATTCTTAAGAGAAGCGGTTACGATGGATTTGTTTCCGTGGAATTTGAAGGTGCGGAAGATCCGCTCGTTGGTATTAAGATCGGTCTCGAAAACATCAAGAGATTTATCGCCGACTAATGATATAAGACAAGCAAAAAGTGCAGATTTCTTTAAGAAATCTGCACTTTTTTGGATGTTTTTGATGCGATAAGATCACGAATACTCTCCATTCGTTCTCGTGTGGGAGCGGTCGTTTTGAATTCCTGCGTTTTGCCGATTCTCGGGGCTTTTCCTGTGCCAAGTGCGTGGTATGCCTCAAGGTCAATCTGTTTGATGCCTTCTGTACTTTCTGCAAGAGCGGCAATTGCGGCAAAATGCTCTTCGGTATCGTTGGTCTCGGGGATAATTGGGCAACGGAGAACGATGGAAGCTCCCGCCTTACTGATGGCATCAAGATTATGTAAGATCGGCTGCTGGGAAACGCCGGTCAAATGACGGTGCAGTTCTTCGCCCGTGGCTTTGTAGTCGAACAAAAATACGTCGGTGTAGGGAACGGCAGCAAGAATATGATCGGTATTGCAGAATCCGCACGTTTCGATTGCGGTGTTCAGTCCGTTTTCTTTGGCAAGTTTGAGGAGTGCTATGGTAAATTCCGGCTGATAGAACGGTTCGCCGCCGGAGATGGTCATTCCGCCTCCGCTTGTCTCGTAGAACATTTTATCGGCAAGCACTTCTTTCATCACTTCTTCGGTAGTGTATTGCTTTCCAATGTTTTTCAGCGCTCCGGCGAGACATTTTTCAATGCATTTTCCACATTTTATACAGCCGCTTCGACAAACGATATGGCCGTTTTCTTCTGAAAAAGAGTGACCGCCGTTTTCGCACACGGAAGCACAGCCTCCGCAAAGCAGACATTTGCGTTCTTCAAATTCGAGCTCAGGTTCGCGGGATAATCCCTCCGGATTGTGACACCACAAGCAGCGTAGAGGGCATCCTTTCAGAAAAACAGTTGTACGGATACCGGGACCGTCGTGTATGGAAAACTTTTGTATATTAAAAACTGTACCAGTCAAAATAAAATCCTCTCTTTCTTTGCGAGCTTATCATATTATATCATTATATCGTATCTTTTTTTCGGAGTCAAGGTGTTTTTTGTTTTTTATCAAAGAAACCTACTTGACGTTACGGTGAACATATGATAAAATGAAATAAAAATGGGGATGGATGAATACTGTGGTTATTAGAAAATCTAAACTGTCGGATCTTGGAGCGTTAATGCCGATTTTTGACGAAGCACGAGGAACGATGGCGAAACTCGGCATCGATCAGTGGCAGGACGGATATCCTTCTGCGGATGTGATCTCGGCAGATATTGAGAAGAAAAATTCGTACGCCGTCGTAAAAAACGGTAAAGTCTGTGCGACATTTATGCTGCTGTTTGGCACGGATCCAACGTATAACGTAATCGAAAACGGTGTGTGGCTCAGCGGAAACGAAAACAAAGCGTACCTGGCGATTCACCGCGTGGCTATTTCCGTATCCGAACGGGGAAGCGGAATTGCCGGACATATTATTTCCTTTGCCGCCGATATCGCGCGGATGAACGGAGAAATATCTCTTCGCATCGACACCCACGAGGGAAATGTCGTGATGCGCCGTATGCTTGAAAAAAACGGCTTTTCTCACTGCGGAACGATTTATCTCGAGTCCGGGGCTGCGAGAGTGGCGTATGAGAAACGGATCGTGTGAGATTATTTAACAAGATCCGAGAATTTTGCGCCGATGAAGTCGGCAAGGGCTTCGGGGGAGACATGCATTTGCAGTCCCCTCTGACCCGCGCTTACGTATATTTTATCATATAGAATGGCAGTTTCGTCCAAAAAGGTGGGAAACTGCTTTTTCATTCCTACGGGAGAACATCCGCCGCGGATATATCCGGTCAGTGGAAGAAGATCCTTCATCGGGATCATTTCGATTCGCTTCACACCGGCTGCTACGGCGCATTTTTTCATATCCAGTTCGTATGCTACGGGAATACAGAACACGTGGTGTCCACCCCGTTCGTCGTGGCAAACGAGAGTTTTGAACACAGAGTCAGGATCGACCTGAAGCATTTCGGCAATGTGCGTTCCCGAGAGATCATTTTCATCGACCTCGTAGGAAACGGTATCAAAATCAATCCCCGCGTTTTCCACGATACGCATTGCGTTTGTTTTTGTCATAGTTACCTCTTCTATATAATACGTGAGAATCGTGTAGTATCAAATCATTATATATTATCGGATAATTGTAATTCCGTCGGGGGCTTTGCACGAGGCTCCCGTTTTATCTACTTCAATTTCAATATTGCCGTACGGTGTGGGGTAGGTACCCTTTGCCCATTCAAGTCCCGATAAATGGGGATCGAATCGAATGACACGGCACCCGGGAGATACTACGTGAACGCCAAGTACGTTTTCGGCAAGGTATGGAGCCGGTCCCGATGCCCAACCGTGGCAAAGGCTGTGACGCAGTCCTTTGTAACAATGAGCACCATAGTCCCCGTGGATGTCAACTTTCCCTTGTGGTACAATGTCGGTGATGGGGGAAGCGTTCTTTGCCCAATCTATATCGAAATCTTCCCAGAACGTTGTGGCGCCCATATCGAGCATAGTGCCCCAGTAGTCACGCATCATAGAGAGCGCCGCTTCGTATTCTCCCGCTTTTGCTACAGCGGAAAGGGTAAAGTAACCAAGGAAGGTAGAGAGCCCTTTGGCGCCTCCCACTCCGATGCATTCGTCAAACGCTTGCTTCGGATTCAGAATGCCACCCATTACCATCAGCGCGGCGGATTGTTTTTGAGTTTCCGGAGAGGGGACATGAGCGAGAAGGAACTCAGCCTTGCGGTAACAAAGGTCGGCAACCTCAGATTCCCCGAGAATTTTCATCAGTTCACCGCCGGCGAGAAGTGCATAGCGGAGAAGCCCCTGCAGACCGCAGTGCATTGCTTCTTTATTTTCGTAGGTCGGCCAATCGAAGAAACGACCCTCAGGTAAAATCTCTCTTCCGGTTTCATCAATAAAATTCGTATATCGGAGCAGCATTTCTCGGATATATTCTTTTTGAGCGGAGAGGTATTCATGGTTTCCGACACCAAAATACCAATCGCGGTGACAAAGCAGCCACCAAAGATTGTAGGAAGAAAGAGAATTCATCGCATCTTCGACGGGGGTGACGTTTTTGACGAGATCGAGGGATTTGGGAATGACGTCGTTTTCTCCAAATACGGCAAGAATAGTCGCAAGCTCTGTATTCATATCCCCCGCCCAAACCAAACGGTCTCTCTTGATGCCATCCCAAAGATATCGCTGCATATTCAGATGGGTAGTATACGCCGCGGTATCGTAAATGCGGGTGATTTTTTCATCACTGCAAGCAAAGCTCCCGCGGTATTCGATGTCACGGTAGATCAGTGTAGCGGTCAGACAGCGCAGATCAATTTTGCTTTTTGACAACAGTTCCACATAAGCAAAGCGAAAACCGCTTTCGTTTGTTTCAATCGAGCTCCACGGATTCAGTTCGAGAACCATATCGCGGGTTGCGTGATCGTTGGTTGCGTTTTTGACTCCAAGCGGCGTGAGGGCTTCGGAAACACTTTCACCGAGTCGGATGAGACAGGTTCCACTCCCTTTCCAGAGAGAAATACCGAGCGTGCCGTGCAGTTCACGTCCGAAATCCACGAGCACGGCGGCGTGTTCGTCCCCTGCCGTATTGTCGAGAACGCAGGCGTCGTGGTACTTGTAGATCGCAACTTGGAGCGGTTTGTAGTCTTTGAGGTATTCACTTCCGCGAACGTTACCTCTTGTTAAAACGATTCTATTTGGAAAAACGGTCTTTCGGGAACGTTCATCGTCGATTCCGAATATGCCGTATTTTTTATCGAGTCTCATGTTTTCTCCGTTGTTTTTGTGAAAATCATACATTTATTATATTATACCATAGCCGACAAAATACCGCAAGGATTTTCCAAAGGTTATGCTTTTTATTTTCGAGGGTGTCAAGTTCGCGGGTATTTTCCTCCAAAAAAAAGAAAGAATTCGAGAAAACTGTGAGGAAAATGTCAATTGAAACTTTTCACTTATCTATGGTATAATGCGGACATCAAATAGAAGGAGTATGCTATGACAAAGATTAAGGGGTACCTAAAAAAATATTTTATTGACGCTATGGGAGCGATGGCGCTCGGATTGTTCGCTTCCTTGCTTATTGGAACGATTTTCAACACACTTGGTACGTACACGGGGATTGAATTGTTTGGCGAAATCAATTCGTTTGCCAAAACCGCAACGGGAATGGCAATCGGTGTGGCAATTGCGTATTCGATGAAAGCGCACCCGCTTGTTATTTTTTCTGCGGCTACCGTCGGTTATGCGGGAAATTCTCTCGGTGTAAAGATACTCATCGACGGTGCGGAACGTCAGGTGGAAGCAGGACCGGCAGGGGCGTTTTTTGCCGTGATCGTTGCTGCCGAGATCGGAATGCTCGTATCCAAAAAAACAAAGGTTGACATTCTTGTTACTCCTACACTGACGATTTTGTCCGGCACGGTGATCGCGAAACTCGTTTGTCCGTACATTGCGTACGCGGTATATTATCTCGGCGTATTCGTGAATACCGCCACGGAATATCAGCCCTTCATTATGGGTATTGTGATCTCTGTTGTCGTTGGGGTGGTTCTGACAAGTCGGAGGCCAAGCGGTCTTAGGAAGACAA
>JAZRNC010000124.1:0-29635 GCA_045647965.1 Eubacteriales bacterium
GCGCAAGCTTCTGCTCTGAGAGCATCTGCCTGTTCTTCCGAACCGTCGATCCATACGATCTTGTCGGGGCAAGTGAGTGCAGCCATTTCATCGATCCAGGAAAGGATGTGCTTGTTAGTTGTCATGATAACTCCTTCTTTATATTTATAAATTTTTTACAGATATCCGATGTGCGCACCGGGATAACCCAAATTACGCTACTATACATTATACACAATGTGAAGCGTAATTTCAAGCATATAAACGATTTTTTTTTATTTTTACATTTTCTTCACAAAAATTGTACCGTTCTTCCTTCGTTTTGTGCGGATCTAAAAAAACAAACGAATAATTGCTTTGTTTACCTCTGAAATTGTTGTTTTTTACGAAAAAATTGATGAGATTACGACAGTAAAGGATATAATATTATTTTGCGAAAAAACAAAAAGAGAAAAACGTTCGTAAAAATCAGAACAAGTGTTTACTTTCTTTATAAAATATGGTATAATACATGCGGGAACACATCCCGTATGGGATAGTATTTGGAACAGCAAGACCTGACTCATACGATTTATATTTGGGAGGAGCGTTATGTTTCAACTGGAACCGAAAGAACAACTGATTTTTGATTACATAAAAGAGAATATTAAAAAGAACGGATATTCACCGTCGATTCGGGATATATGCACAGCACTGAATATAAAAAGTACGTCAACGGTACACACGTGTCTTGACAAACTTGAGAAAAAAGGGTATATTCAAAAGGAAAACGGAAAAAGCCGTACCGTGAGAATCGAAGGCGTTATGATGGACGAGCTCGAGGAAAACGTGGATAAGAGTAGCGTGCCGATCATCGGTAAGGTTACGGCGGGAGTTCCGATTCTGGCGGTCGAAAACTTTGACGGATATATCCAGTATCCGAAGGGATTTCGGCCTATGCCGGATAACGAGCTGTTTGCGCTTCGGGTAACCGGAACGAGTATGATCGAGGCGGGTATTCTTGACGGGGATATCGTGATCGTGGAAAAAACGCCGATTGCTGAAAACGGTGACATTGTGGTGGCACTGATCGACGACGAAGCCACCGTAAAAACTTTTTATAAAGAGGACGGGCATTTTCGTCTTCAGCCGGAGAATCGGACGATGCTTCCGATTATCGTAAACAGTTTGATGATACTTGGAAAAGTCGTTACGAGTTTGCGCTTTTACTGATCGTATCGATTGGTTGACTTTGAATAAATTTGAATAAATATGATATGCACAAAAGGAGAGTACTATGAAAAAATGTATTAACGTCGGTCTTGTGGGACTCGGACGTGCGGGCAACGGTATGCACAGATGTGAACTTCGCCACAGACAGGATCAATTCAAATTTTACGCTGTTTGTGATGTGATCGAAGAAAGAGCTGACGATTTTGTCAAAGAATTCGGCAGTAAAGTTTATACGAGAATCGAAGATCTCTTGGCGGATCCGAACGTGGAACTGGTAACGATCGCGACTCGTTCCGTAGACCATTTCAAGCACGCTAAAATGGCTCTTCTTGCAGGAAAAGATGTGCTCATTGAAAAACCGTTTGGGATTACTGTCGCTCAGGCAGAAGAACTCATCGCGCTTGGCAATGAACCGGCAGGCCCTCATATTTATGTGAGACACAATCGCCGCTTTGAAACGGGCTTCCGTCTTGTAAACGAAATTATTGCTTCCGGAAAGCTCGGGCAGGTGTACCAGGTCAAGCTGGCGAGAGACGAATACAACCGCCGCTTTGACTGGCAGACTCTGAAGGAATACGGCGGAGGACACCTCTTTAACTGGGGTTCACACATTATTGATCACGCGCTTCATTTCTGCGGCGGCGATTATCTTGAACTGTATTCTTCGCTTCGTCACGTGACGGCGGCGGGAGACTGCGAGGACCACGCGAAACTCGTGTTCACGGGAATCAACGGGGTGACGGTAGATATGGAAGTGTCGTACGGTGTAGCACTGCCGATGCCGGAATACATAATTTACGGTTCCAAGGGTACTTTGATTTCCGAAGGAAAATCCCTCCATTTGAGATATCTCGATCCGTCTCTGGAGCTTCAACCGATCGAAGCGTATCACGAAACTCCCGGTGCATCCACATCGTCGAGAAATCAGGAAAAACTCGTTTTCGTGGATGAATACGTAGACGCTTCGGCAGATTGGTCGGGCGCTATGTGGGATGCTTTGTATGCGGCGATTTGCGAAGGAATCCCGTACCCGGTCAAACTGGAAGAAGCGATCAAGGTCATCGAGGTTATCGAGGAAGTAAAAGAAGGAACAATCTTCGAAAACAAACCGGCGAATGAGTAATGAAATCTGAACGAAAAATACAATACAAAAACACAAAGGAGAAAATCATGGCAAACGAATTGATTAAGGGTATGGGGTTCCACCATATCGCAGTAAAGGCAGAGAATTTTGAAGAATCCTTCAAGTTCTATACGGAAGGTCTTGGTATGAAGTTCTACACCATGTGGGGTGAGGGCGACAAGCGTATCGCAATGCTGGACCTCGGAGACGGCGGAATTCTCGAACTGTTTGCGGGCGGAGAATCGGTTGTGACGGGCAACGGCGGATATATTCACTTCGCGATGAAGGTGGATGATGTTGACCAGGCATTTGAAGCAGCACTGAAGGCAGGAGCAAAACCGAAGATCGCACCGAAAGTTGTTCCGCTTGAATCCTCTCCCGTGAAACTGACACTGAACTGTGCATTCGTATACGGTCCGAGTGGAGAAGAATTGGAATTCTTCCGCATTCTGTAAGACTTTGATAAAGGAGTTTTTGATATGATAGCAACTCTTGTTTTCGTTGACGTGATTCCCGAACAGGTGGAAGCGTTCGCTGAGATAACGAAATATAACCACGAGAATTCCAGAAAAGAGCCCGGCAACGTTCGCTTTGACGTTCTGCGCGACAATAAGGATCCGAACAAATTCATTCTTTATGAAGTGTACGAAAGCGAAGCTGCGGCTGCTCTCCATAAGGAAACCGAACACTATAAAAAGTGGCGTGAGACGGTAGCTCCTATGATGGCAACTCCGCGCAGCAGCATTCCGACGACACCGTATTGCTTTGACTAAGATAACGAACCGTGATTTCTACCGCAGAGATGCTTTGACCCTCGCACGGGATTTGATCGGCAAAACTCTCGTTCACCGTGTGGATGGGGTGGAGCTGCGGGGAATCATCTCGGAAACCGAAGCGTATATGGGCGTGACGGATCGCGCATCCCACGCTTACGGAGGACGCAGAACAAAGCGAACCGAAACGATGTATCTCGAGGGTGGGTACGCTTACGTATATCTCATTTACGGAATTTATTCGTGTATGAATATCACCGCGTCTCATACGGACAATCCCGAAGCGGTGCTGATACGTGCGGTATATTCCCCGGAATCTGTCGGTGCGCTGATCGGTAATCTAAAGAAGCATGGCGGAAAAAGCAACGCTTTGTGGACAAAAGAGCATCTATCGGAGAAAGAAATTTATTCTCTGACGAACGGACCCGGAAAACTTTGCCGAGCTTTTGGTTTGAGCAGGGAACACGATGCGTGCGATATGATGTCGGATCATTTGTATCTCTGCGACGAAGGATACACGGCAGAGGAGATCGTGGCTTCCCCGAGAATCGGGATCGATTACGCCGGTGAGGCAGCCGCCTATCCGTGGAGATTTACGGCGTCGTGCCGCGGAGGTGTTCCATCGTTCATCAGCGCTTGCTGTGATCCGTGACAAAACCAAATAAATTAAAAAGAGTTTTCTCTCGCTGTATGATGACGGGAGAAAACTTTTTTTGTTTTTTAGACATTGTTTTGCAAAAAACAACAAAAAGATTCGTGATTTAACACAAATTTACATTAAAACAATTGAACAATTTCAACCAATGTATCAAAAACCACTTGAAAAGTAATAACTAATAATGTATAATATTCTTATATATAAACGGAGGTGTAAAATAATGGCTTCGGAAAAACAACCTTTGCGAGAAGATGAATCCTTGCCCGCGTATTTTTTTCATCAGGGCACGAATGATACGGTGTATCGTTTCCTTGGTGTTCATTTGACGAAAAATGATGGGGTTTTTGAATATACATTTCGAGTATGGGCACCGAATGCAGTAAAAATCTGTTTGTTCAGTGATTTTACGGATTGGGAAGTGGGAGTTCCATTTGAAAAAATCACGGATGAGGGTGTTTGGCGTTTAACGATCACCTCCGATGAGTCCCTAAACGGACAATTCTATAAATTCGGCGTGACCGGGCAAAACGGTGTGATGCATATGAAAGCCGACCCGTATGCGTTTCATTCGGAAACGATGAAAAAGACGGCATCCATCGTTTATGACGGCTCGGATTTCGTCTGGACGGATGCTGAATGGTTGAAGCACCGCAAAAACACCGTATGTCCCGTTCAGCGCGGGTTCAAACCGAAGGTGAATCATTTCTATAGTGCGCCGCTGAACATTTATGAGGTGCATCTTGGTTCCTGGCGTACACTGGACGGAAAATGTACCACGGACGGAGAACATTACCTTGGGTATCGGGAACTTGCTGACAAGCTTGCGCCGTATCTTGCAGATATGGGGTACACTCATATAGAATTATTACCCATTATGGAGCATCCGTTCGACGGTTCGTGGGGGTATCAGGTCTGCGGATATTACGCACCCACGTCACGTTTCGGTACTCCCGACGATTTTCGGTATTTTGTCAATAAACTGCACTCTGCTGGAATCGGCGTGATCCTTGACTGGGTACCCGCGCATTTCCCGCGGGATGAACACGGTTTGTTTGAGTTCGACGGACAGCCCCTCTATGAGTATCAGGGTTGGGACAGAATGGACAATAAAAACTGGGGTACCCGTTATTTTGATGTTGGACGACCCGAAGTGCAGTCGTTCCTTGTGTCAAATGCGATGTTTTGGCTGAGAGAATTTCACATTGATGGCCTTCGAATCGATGCCGTGGCATCCATGCTGTATTTAGATTTTGATAAAGCACCGGGCGAGTGGATCCCGAACAGTGACGGCGGCAACCGAAACCCCGAAGCGATCGCGTTTTTCAGAAAACTGAATACGACGGTATTTGGTGAATTCCCCGATGCTTTGATGATTGCGGAGGAATCCACGGATTGGCCGATGATAACGAAACCTGTGTATAATGGCGGGCTCGGATTCAATTTCAAATGGAATATGGGATTTGCAAACGATATGTACGACTATGTGGCGACCGACCCGTATTACAGAAAACACAAGCATGATAGGCTGACGTTCCCGCTCATGTATGCTTTTAATGAGAACTACATTCTTCCGGTATCACACGATGAGGTAGTCCACGGTAAGAAATCTCTTGTTGATAAAATGTTCGGAGAATACGATAAGAAATTCTCGGGAATGCGTACGTTTTTATTGTATATGATGACGCTTCCCGGAAAAAAGATGTTGTTCATGGGAACGGAGTACGCGCAGTTCCGTGAATGGGATTATGAAAACCAACTTGAGTGGTTTATGACGGATTACCCACGCCACGAAGAAATGATGAGGTTTGTAAAACTGCTCAACCATTTTTACCTCCAAAATTCCGAGCTGTGGGAAATCGACGATACGTGGGACGGATTCGAATGGGTTGATGCGGATCTTGCGGATATGAACGTAATTTCGTATAAACGAATCAATAAGAAGGGAAAAGAGCTCTTCGTGATTCTCAACTTCTCGGACACTATCATCGAAAACTATACGTTAGCCGTTGGGAAAAAAGGACGGTATGAAGAGGTACTGTCCACCGATTCGTATATGTTCGGCGGAAATAATATTCTAAACCGCGAAGTTATGCAGACGAGAGTGATATCCGAAAGCAACGGACAGAAGCAAAACGGAATTGACCTTATGCTTCCGCCGCTTGGTGGTGTCATTATCCGAAAACAGCAAACCAAAGACTGATCAGATGTCATAAATATAAAAAATATTACTTCTTGGAGGTTTATCATGTATAAAAAACAAGAATGTGTGGCAATGCTTCTTGCCGGTGGACAGGGAAGCCGCCTTTACACTCTCACAGAAAAAACAGCAAAGCCTGCTGTTCGCTTTGGAGGAAAATACCGTATCATCGACTTTCCTCTCTCTAACTGTGTGAATTCGGGCATTTATACGGTCGGTGTTCTCACGCAGTATCAGCCTCTCGTTTTGAATGAATATATCGGAAGCGGACACCCCTGGGACCTTGACCGAGGCCAGAGTGGTGTGAGAGTTCTGCCGCCCTATCAGGGAAAATCCGGTGCGGATTGGTATAAGGGAACGGCTAACGCGATCTATCAGAACCTCGATTATATCAACCGTTACGATCCCGATTACGTTCTCATTCTGTCCGGTGACCATATCTATAAAATGGACTATGCGAAAATGCTGGAAGCGCATAAGAAAATGAATGCGGACTGTACGATCGCCGTACTTGAAGTGCCGATGGAAGAAGCGAGCCGCTTTGGTATTATGAATACGGATGAAAACTTGAAAATCGTGGATTTTGAAGAAAAACCGAAGGTGCCGCGCAGCAATAAGGCGTCGATGGGTATTTACATTTTCTCGAAAGATGTTCTTGAAAAGTATCTCATCGAAGATGAAGCAGATCCCGAATCCTCCAAGGACTTTGGTAAAAACATCATTCCCAAAATGCTTGCGGAGGGATGTAAAATGTACGCCTATCCCTTCAGCGGATATTGGAAGGATGTCGGAACGATCCAGTCTCTGTGGGAAGCGAATATGGACTTGATCGGAGACAACCCGGAATTCAATCTCAGAGATCGTCAGTGGCGTATTTATTCCAGAAACTATTCCGAGCCTCCGCAGTATATCGGTGATTTTGCAAAAATTTCCAATTCGCTGATTACGGAAGGATGCCATATTGAAGGTATCGTTGAAAACTCCGTTCTCGGAAGTGGAGTAAGGGTTGCGCGCGGTGCGTATATTAAGGACTCGGTGATCCTGCCGAACGTAACGGTTTGTGAGGGCACGACGATCAATTACTCGATCGTGGACAACGATACGGTGATCGGTGCGGGATGTGTCATCGGAAGAACCAAAAACAGCGGCGAACAGATCACCGTCATCGGCGCGGATCTTGAGATCGCACCCGGTACGGACGTAGCGGGTGGTGAAATGGTAAATGCTGAATGGCTGAAAAACAATAAGAAATAAGAGAGGACGGAGTAAATTATGTCAGCATCAGGAATTATTTTTTCAAATATACACGATAATAATATACCGGAGCTTACTCGTTTGAGAACGGTGGCATCCGTTCCGTTTGCGTGCAGATACCGTTTTATCGATTTTACTCTTTCGAATATGGTAAACTCCAATATTTTTAATATCAACGTCATTACCCATTACAATTATCAGTCACTTATGGACCATATCGGTTCGGGTAAAGATTGGGACCTGGCACGCCGTTCCGGCGGTATCAAAATTTTGCCCCCGTATATCACGGCGTACGCAAACAACATCAACTCTCTGTACCAAACTCGTCTGGAAGCGTTGAAGAGTGTAAACTATTCCATCCGTCGTATCACGGATGAATACGTGGTTATGTCCGACTGTGACGTGATTTGTAACATTGACCTCAATGATATCATTGCGTACCATCAGAAGACGGAGGCGGATATGACGATTGCCGTAAAGACGGTAGACCTTACTCCCGAGACTGCAAAAATCAATACGATTTTTAAATCCGATGAAGAAGGCCGAGTCACGGATGTACTGACCTATCCCACCGATTTCAGCGGTACGGCGGATATCAGTCTTAATATCATCGTTATGAATACATCGTATCTTCAGTCGATCGTTATGGATGCAATCGCGCACAACTATGTAAGCCTTACACGCGATATTATCGCAAGAAATATGGCGCATAGAAATTACAGAATCTATAAATACGACGGTTATTTTGCAACGATCTCGTCCTTTGTGGATTACTATAAGCATAGTATGGAACTGCTTACAAACCAGGGTGCGAGAGAGTCTCTTTTCAACGTGAAGAACCGTCCGGTTTATACGAAAGTAAGAAACTCCATCCCTGCATATTACAGCTCGACTTCAAGCATTAAAAATTCGATGGTAGCCGACGGATGCTACATTGAAGGTACGGTGGAAAATTCCATCATCTTCCGTGGGGCAAAGGTCGGAAAGAATGCGACGGTCAAAAACAGTATTATCATGCAGGATACGGTAATCGGCGACGGCGTTTTCCTGAATTGCGTCATTACGGACAAAAACGCGGTAATTCGCGACGGCAGAATGCTGTGCGGAGCGGATACGCAGCCGTTCTACGTTCCGAAAGGACAAATGCTGTAACCGAGTTTGATGATAGTGAATAAATAAAAAATAGGGGGATTGCATATGCTGAAAATTTTATACGCGGCTTCCGAAGCATTGCCGTTCATCTCGACGGGTGGACTGGCGGACGTTATGGGCTCGCTGCCGGGTGCAGTGCGGGCAAACTACGACGGAGAATGTGATGTCAGAGTCGTGATTCCGTTATATCCGGCAATTCGTGATAAATTCTCCGAAAGACTTGAACTTGTTACAGAAATTACGGTCCGTTTATCTTGGCGAAACCAGTACTGTGGCATTTGGAAAATCGAAGAAAAAGGAGTTATCTACTATTTTATCGATAATCTGTATTATTTCGATCGCAAGATGGTATACGGCAACTACGACGACGGGGAAAGATTTGCCTTTTTCTCAAAATGTATTCTGGAATTGATGTCTACGGTAAACTTCTACCCGAATATTCTTCACGCGAACGATTGGCAGACAGCGCTGGCTGTTATTTACCTGAAACGCAAATATTCTCATTTAAACGAATACCGTTCAATCTCGGCACTCTTTACGATTCATAATATTGAATATCAGGGCATATTTGATTTTAATATCCTTGGAGACGTTTTCGAGCTTCCCGAGTGGGATCGCAGCATCGTTGAGTATAACGGAAACATCAATCTCTTAAAAGGGGCAATCGCGTGTGCCGATATGATAAATACGGTCAGCTTGACGTATTCCCGGGAGATTTTGACTGAATACTATGCAAGCGGACTCCACTATATTCTCAGAAATATCGAAGCGGAAGGAAAACTGACGGGTATTGTCAACGGCATTGATGTGGATTATTATAACCCCGAGAAAGATGACGATATTGCAGCCAAGTATTCTGCCGAAGATATGAGTGGAAAGGCGGAAAATAAGGCTGAACTGCAGAGAAATTGCGGCTTTGCCGAGGATCCGAATGTACCGATCATTGCGATGGTATCAAGACTTGCCTCCCACAAGGGATTTGATCTGGTACGCTGTGTTCTGGAAGAGATCATCTGCAAAAAGAACGTTCAGTTCGTGCTTCTTGGAACGGGAGAGGCGGCGCTCGAACAGTATTTCAAGGACCTCGAAGCACGCTATCCCGATCAAGTGTGTGTGAAGCTTGAGTACAACAAATCGCTCTCCAAGAAGATCTACGCAGGAGCGGATCTGTTCCTGATGCCGTCAAAGAGTGAACCGTGCGGTCTTTCCCAGATGATCGCATCGAGATACGGTACCGTGCCGATCGTCAGAGAGTGCGGCGGACTTGCGGATACGATCCATAATTTTAACGCGCACGAAGGAAGCGGCAACGGATTTACGTTCAAGAACTATAACGCCCACGAAATGATGGGAGTGATAGAATATGCAATTGATTTGTATAATAATCAGGAAAAATGGGCAGAATTATGCAAAAATGTCATAAATTATGATTTTTCCTGGGGTGTATCGGCAAAAAAATATATTGAAATTTATGAAAAAATGATGTAAAATATATGTTGTAAAAATGACATCGAAAAATGTCGTATATTTTTATAACATGGGATAAAACGGGCGGCGCAGTTTTGAATTATGTCAAGACTGCGCTGCGCGGGTAAATCGGAAGGGCAAACAAGTATGGAAAATAATCAAAAGATCAGTCATTCGTCCGTCAGAGAGAATATCGAAGCAAAGCTGACGAGATATTTTGGGGTGAACCTTGACGAAGCGACAGAGGAACAGGTATATAAAGCCACGGTACTCACGGTTAAAGATATTCTGTCGACAAAGCGTGCGGATTACCGTGAAAAAATTAAGAAGCAGCGTCCGAAAAGGGTGTACTATCTTTGCATGGAGTTTCTTGTCGGCAGACAGTTGAAAAATAATCTGATGAATCTCGGAATCGAGAACGAGTACCGAGAAGTGCTTAGCGATATGGGATACGATATCGAGCGTATTTATGAAGCGGAACCCGATCCGGGACTTGGAAACGGGGGACTTGGCAGACTTGCCGCTTGTTTTCTCGATTCACTGACCTCACTTGATTATGCCGCTACCGGTTTTTCCATTTGTTATGAATACGGTCTGTTTAAACAGCGCATTATTGACGGAAACCAGATCGAACTTCCCGACAACTGGATGGGTGGGGGAAGTATGTGGCTCGTACCGCGTACGGATAAGGCGTGCGACGTGCGGCTTGGCGGCTTGGTCAATGAGAAATGGGAAAACGGAAAATGCAGTATCGTATACGATAACTATGAGGAAGTGCGCGCGGTTCCGTATGATATGATGATATCGGGCGCAGATTCCAAAGCAGTTAACGTGCTCCGCCTTTGGAAAGCCGTGGATACTACGAATTTCAATATGAATCTTTTCTCGCAGGGACAGTACGTAAGAGCAATTCAGGAATCCTCAAGTGCGGAAATTATTTCTAAGGTTTTGTATCCGTCGGACGATCACGAAGAAGGAAAACTTCTTCGCCTGACACAGCAGTATTTCCTTGTGTCCGCATCTCTGCAGAGTATCATTTCCGACCACCTCGCGGCGTTTGGAACTCTTTACAATTTTGCGGATAAGGTTGCCATCCACATCAACGATACGCACCCCGCGCTCGTTGTTCCGGAGCTTATGCGTATCCTTATGGATGTGTATTCGTATTCGTGGGATGCTGCGTGGAGTGTCGTGACTCGCGTGGTTTCCTATACCAACCATACGGTACTTCCGGAAGCGCTTGAAAAATGGAACGTGTATCTGTTCAAAATGAAACTTCCCCGCATTTATACGATCGTTGAGGAGATCAACCGCAGACTTTGCGCGGATCTTTGGAATATGTACCCGGGTGACTGGGACAGAATCTCCAATATGGCGATTATCGGCTACTCTCAGGTTCGTATGGCAAACCTCAGTGTTGCCGCTTCTCATACGGTAAACGGGGTGTCTGCGCTTCATTCGGACATTCTGACGAAAACCGTATTCCACGATTATTACAAAGCGATGCCGTATAAGTTTACGAACGTCACGAACGGTATTGCAATGAGACGTTGGCTGTGTTATTCCAACCCGGGACTGACATCACTTCTTGATGAAACGATCGGCACAGATTATCGCAAGAATTTCGAACTTCTTCACAATTTTGGAAAATACGCCGAGGATAGTGCCGTAACAAGCCGTCTCCGCGCGATTAAAACAGAAAACAAACTCTCATTTTCTAAATATTATTTCAATAAAACGGGTATTGCGCTTGACGTAAATTCCGTATTTGACGTGCAGGTTAAGCGTATGCACGAGTACAAGCGTCAGCTTCTCAACGTGCTGAAAATCATTACCCTCTACAATGAAATCAAAGAAAATCCGAATAAAGAATATACACCGTCCACCTTTATTTTCGGCGGAAAAGCCGCTCCGGGATATTATATGGCAAAGGATATTATTCGCTTGATTTGGAGTCTCGGCGAAGAAATAGCAAAAGATCCGAAGGTGAAGGACATTTTACGCGTAGTTTACCTGGAAGACTATAACGTAAGTACCGCCGAACAGCTTATGCCGGCTACCGATATCAGCGAGCAGATTTCTCTCGCGGGTAAAGAAGCAAGCGGTACGGGATGTATGAAGTTTATGGTCAATGGCGCTCTGACGCTCGGCACACTGGATGGCGCGAATGTGGAAATGCGCGAAGCGGTGGGGGATGATAACATCTACATCTTCGGTCTTAAATCCGAAGAAGTGGATGAACTCTGGAAGAGCGGCTATTCGTCCATCAAATACTATAATGGAAATGCCAGACTGAAAAATACCATTGACCGCTTGAACGGAACGTTTGCCGGAAACTCTTTTGAGGGAATGTACCACTATTTCTTGTACAGCCACGGTGTTGCGGATCCGTATATGTGTCTTGCGGACTTTGACTCTTATATAAACACGTATGAAAAAATGATTCATGCCTACCACGATACGGAGACATGGACGAAGAAATCTCTCGCGAATATCGCGGAAGCGGGCTTCTTCTCGTCCGACAGAAGCATCAAAGAATATGCCGATAATATCTGGCATACGAACCCGATCAAATGAAACACGACTTTGAGGAATTAAAATACGGGGTGAACTCCGGTCGGGACGTTTCGCTGTTTGGCGCGTTTGACAATCGGGAAACGATCCGTTTTAACGTGCGAATCGATGAAACGATTGCCGCGGAGAGAGTCTGTATGGTGATCCACGCGGACGGATGGAACAGTGGAGAAACAGAAATTTCACGGATTCCGTTTGCGAAAATAAGCCGCGGGGAATTCGAGTGGGAACTTTCGCTTTCGGCACTGTCGAAAAAATACGGCCGTGAGACGGGACTCTACTATTATCACTATGAAGTCGTAGGGGCAGAGGGAACGGTATATCTTGGAGGAGAATTGCCAACGGAACTCACTGTGATTCCCGAATGGGTGGGTGAACGTCAACTTTTGGTTTACGATCACTCGTTTCATACCTCCGCCTCCTTCCGCCGCGGGGCAATGTATCACATTTTTGTCGACCGATTCTTCCGGAGTGGCCGCTCACCAAAGAAGGATGGTGCCATTCTGAATACAGACTGGGACAACGGTATTCCGCAATACGGGGAATATCCCGGTGCAGAGGTGGAGAATAACGTGTTCTTCGGTGGGGATCTATATGGGATCACTGAAAAACTCGAGTATATCGCATCTCTTGGAGTAACGACAATCTATCTTTCACCGATTTTTGACGCCTATTCCAACCACAAATACGATACGGCGGACTATCTCTCGGTGGATTCGATGTTTGGCGGGGACGATGCACTGAAAGAACTCTGTGACACGGCAAAGCAGTACGAAATTGACGTGATTCTTGACGGCGTGTTCAACCATACAGGCGCTGACAGTGTATATTTTAATAAATTTGGGAAATATGCAGAGCTTGGTGCATACCAATCGCCAAGTTCTCCGTATTACCAATGGTATTCCTTCAACAATTACCCGGATGACTACGAATGTTGGTGGGGGGTAAAGATCCTGCCGCACGTTGATAGCGCAAATGAAGATTTTTGTCGCTTTATTTGCAGCGAAGTGGTTCCGAAATGGATGGATATGGGAGTGGCAGGCTGGAGAATTGACGTTGCCGACGAACTTTCAAATGTTTTCCTCGACCGATTCCGTTCTGCCGTCAAAGAGAAAAATTCGGACGGCGTAATCATCGGGGAAGTTTGGGAAGACGCGACGGATAAAGTCAGTTACGGAAAGAGACGGCGCTATTTTGAAGGTGCCCAGCTTGATTCTGTGATGAATTATCCGCTTAGAGAAGCCATCATCCAATACATCCGATACGGGGATTCAGAACAGTTTCGGCGATTCACAGAGGGAACGTATCGGCGTTACCCGAAAGATGTGTCGGACAATCTGATGAATTTTCTCGGAAGTCACGACACAGAGCGTATCGTAACTCTTCTTGGCGGAATGTCGCCCGAGGGAAAAACGAACGACGAGCTATCTGTTCTGCGAATGACGGACGGGGAATATGAAAAGGCCATTTCCAAGTTGAAGCTTGCCTATTCGATTCTTGCGGGACTTCCGGGCGTGCCGTGTATTTATTACGGGGACGAAGTGGGACTGCAAGGATACCACGACCCGTTTTGCCGTATGCCGTTTCCTTGGAAGAATATTCGCGCGGACGTTCTGGCGCACTATCAAAAAATCGGTGCGATTCGAAAGCAGCACGAGGTTTTTCGTGACGGATTGTTTCGCTTGATTTCTGTGACCTCCTCCCACATCGTGTATGTTCGAGAGCCGATGAATGGGATGGGAGATGCGATTCTGGTGGCGGCTTGTCGAGAGGGAGAGTTGAGCCTTCGTTTGCCGTTCGGGTGTCGTATGCTGAACGGAAAAGGGATGGGATGGACGGAGAGCGTAACGATTGGTGAAAACGAAGCGTCGTATTTCGCTATTCCATCTACCACGAAGATCAGTGCACAGTTTCTCGGAATATTTTAAAATAAAAAAGGCTGAGTGATTTTCAGCCTTTTTATGTTTTAGCCAGACTTATAGGATTCCCGCAAGATCGTACGCTGTTTTTTCGAGAAGTTCTTCCGTTCGCGCGATGGACTCAGATAACGTCATCGGGCGGTCGGCGATGGAAAGGATGGCGCTCATACCACCTTCGTATAATGCATCGGTCGGCTCAGAGGTACCACACAAACAGATCACAGTTTTTTCCATCGCGTGTTTGGCTACGGTAGCGGCGAGTTTTCCCGTTGCTGTTTGCGCATCTGTTTTACCCTCGCCGGTAATGATACAGTCAGCGGTTCTGGCGGCGGAATCAAATCCGATCAGTGAGAGCACTTTCTCAGCACCGTGGGTGAGTTCTCCGCCAATCAGCGATAGCCCATAACCGAGGCCTCCGGCAGCACCGGCACCGGAGAGAGTTGAGATTTCCCGGCGAACAGCAGTATTGCATACGGCGGCAAAATGAATCATGGCATCCTCAAGAAGGAGACGTGTGTGATCGTCGGCTCCCTTTTGTTTCGAAAACATCATGGACGCCCCGTTTTCTCCCGTTAATGCCACCGCTGCGTCGTATAGCAAAGAGAGATGTACGTTCTTCATCCGCGCGAGTGCTGGGAAGAGATCGCACGAGACAACATTGGAGAGGGAAGATGTTGTGGGATGATGGAGGACGTCTCCGTTTTTGTCACGGAAAACGGCTCCCATCGCGGAGAGCGCACCAATTCCGCCGTCGTTCGTACCACTGCCGCCAAGTCCGACGAGGATATGGCGATATCCTTTTTGAATGAGACGATCGAGAAGCTGCCCCACGCCGAATGTCGACGAGTGCATAATATCATATCCGTGCTTTGCCGCAAAACCGATTCCCGCGGCACTTGCCATATCAAAAACGGCAAGCGTTTCACCGCCGAGCGAGATTTCTCCATATACGGCGCAAACGGGATCTCCATGTGTATCTTCCACGACTTCGGTGAACGTTTTCGACGGACAACAATGAATCAGGGCGTCTGCTGTTCCCTCACCGCCGTCACCAACGGAAAACACAGTAACGTCGGCATTCGGATTTCTTTTGAGAATGCCGCGCCGTACGGCTTCTCCGGCAGTTTTTGACGAAATGGCTCCTTTGAAGGAATCCATAGCAATGACAAAATTATTTTTCATCTTTGTTGTAATGGCAGGGAGATCGGTAGAATTTTTTCAAATCGATCGACCATGTGCCGTCTGTGTTTTTGAATCCGAGTGATTTTATAAAATCGGTGGGGGCCGCAGAATCCGCAGCGTAGATGATCGGAACTTCCGCACGGTAGCAGTAATTCATCACGGTGCGCACCATAATAAATACAGCCTCGTCCGTATAATCGTTCCCCGGCGCGGCGATAGACATAATTGTCGCTTGATCGGGAGAAAATTCAAATTGACACATACCGATCAGTGCTGTGATTTCGGATCCGTCATCATTCGTTTCCCCGGCAAAAAAAGCGTATGTGTTTTCATAATAGGGTACGTCGAGCAGTTTGGCGATGTCGGCTTGCAGTTCGCGGGAACGTACGGGTTGTACTTTAAACATAATTACCTCATATTGTTTTTAGATATTCGATTTCGTCTTCGGTCAGATACCGCCATTTACCGACGGGAAGGTCAGAAAGAGTCAGTTCCCCAATACGAATTCGGGTGAGTTTTGAGAGTTTGTAGCCATAATGGGCGCAAATTTTTCGAATTTCACGGTTTCTTCCCTCGTAAAGTGTGAACGAGATCACCGTAGACGGTGCCGCGGAAGAACGCGTATATTTGACAAATGCCACGTCATATGGTTTCAGCATATACCCGTCAATTTCAAACGGAACGGCAAGTTTTCGGATGTCGTCCTCGCTAAGATGGGAAGTGATCGTGGCGAGATACTGCTTGGAGATATGGTGTGAGGGGTGCGTGATGCGGTTGGTCAGTTCTCCGTCATCCGTACAGAGGAGGAGACCGTCGGAATACATATCGAGTCTACCGACGGGATAGAGACGTTTTCCGGCGTCAGAAATGAGCTCAGCAACGGTTTTTCTTCCTTTTTCGTCTGAAAGCGTGGTTACATAGCCGGACGGCTTGTTGAGAAGAATATATGTATGACGGCGTTTCCCACCGTCATTTTTTTCAAGAACCGTACCGTTAACCTCGACCGTATCGTTTTCCGGATCCACTTTATCTCCGAGAGAGGCTATGACCCCGTTTACACGGACATTACCGGCGATAATTTCCGCTTCTGCCGCGCGCCGGGAGAGGATCCCACATTCGCTTATATATTTTTGCAGTCTGATTTTTTCCATGTTTTATTGATTTACTTAAAAATTTCTGTAATTTTCTCTTTGAAAGTTTTGGCTTTTACTTCCGCTACGTCGGTTTCCGAGTACAGTGGAATTTCGCGTATCGCGTTTCCGTTGTGATAGAATACTACTTTTCCGACAACATCCCCGCGAGAAATCGGAGGGAACAACACGCGATTTGCTTCGATTACCGATGTGATTTCGGCATTGTTTTTTAAACAAACGGTTACTTCGTCAGAGTTTGAGGCGATAATACTTCCATCCGGAGCACCAACGCAGGAAAGGGAGATTTGAAATTGTCCCGGAACGGCAAGCGTATAGGAGCGATATTCGCCGAATCCCAGCTCGTGCAGTAAGAGATGATCGTTCCAATCGTCCGGCGCGTTCAGTGTAACCGCAATCACCCGAACACCATCCCGTTCAGCGGCAGAGACAAGACAGCGACCACTTCGCTTGGTAAATCCGGTTTTGACACCGATGACATCGTCAGAGAGGCGCAGCAGTTTGTTGTGATTCACAAGAGTACGCACACCCTCATCCCCACGGAGAGGAATTTGGTGGGTTTTTGTGGCGGCGATAGTACGGAACGTATCGTTCTGTAGGGCATAAGCCGTCAGTTTGGCAAGGTCTGCGGCTGTTGTGTAGTGCTCTTCATTGTCGAGACCGTGTGGGTTGGTAAAATGCGAATGGTTCAGCCCGATCTTGTCAGCCGTTTCGTTCATCAGATTCGCGAATTCATCGATTCCGCCGGATACATCGTACGCAATAGCAGCCGCCGCATCGTTGGCACTTTCGAGCATCACCGCGTAGAGCAGCTGCTCCATCGTCAGCGTTTCACCGGGAGACAAATATATACTTGAGCCTTCAACTCCGCAGGCTTTTTCGTTTACGATAACGTTTTTTTGAAAATCGGCGTGTTCAAGCGCGCAAATAGCCGTCATAATTTTTGTGGTACTTGCCATAGGAAGAGGCGTTTCTGCATTCTTTGCGAATAAAATTTCCCCGCTTTCCGCTTCTATTAAGATGGCGGCGTGGGCGGAAACGGATGCGGAAACAGCCATGATGGGCAAAATGCTTGTCCCGATAATCATGGCTGAAAGTACCGATATAAAAGCATACTTAAAAAACTTCATAATCACTCCGTTATTTTTTGTGGATTTGGGAATAGTATATCCGCTATGGCGCGAAGTGATTATGATGATTTTTTGTCAAAAAAGTCAGATGTTGTTTTCTTCGTTCTTTTTCGTGAAAATGGCTTTGATTCGCTCAATGAGCTCGGGAGAGCGTTCAATGAATCCGACAACCTGCGAAACGGTATCAGCAGGTGCTGCAGCAGGAGAAGCGGCGGGCGCGTTTACGTTGAGAATGTTTACGTCTCCGTCAGCGCGTACTACAAGGAAGGCAACGGGGGTTACGGTGAGTCCGGTTCCGCCGCCACCGCCGAAATTGTTGTAAACGGGTTTGCCGTTTGTAACGGGAGCATCCTTTTTGAGGTAGTCTACACCGCCGGATGCATATCCTACGGATATCTTCGAAATGGGAATAATACAAGTACCGCTTCCTGTTTCAATCGGGTCACCAATAATGGTGTTGGCGTCCAGCATGGCGCGAATGGAATCGAGAGACGTTTTGGTAATGTCGCCAAGTTTGTTAGTATTTTCAGCCATAAGAAACCTCCATATTTTGTATCGATTATATTTTATTTATTTGTTTTCTGAGATATCATCCAACCGAGAGAACGGATTCCCGTGCAAACGATGGCAAACAGACTTAATTTAAAACTAACGTCAAGAAGAAACTTTGTTTTTTCTGCCGTGAAATCGGCGGACACGAGGATATGATCCGTTTTGCGTCGGGTCATTTTTGTTTTGCAATCAAGAAATTCCACAAAACCACTGACCACGGCACACATCAGTCCATATTTTCTCGCGGTATCATCCGCATCTTTTCCCGCTACCTTTATTTCGAGTACTTTTATTTTTGTACGGAAATTGGAGAAAAATTTTGGCAGTTCGTCGGCAACGAATTCAAGAAGTGCGAGAATCGTGGCGAGTTTATTCGTATCCTCAGCGGGATCGGTGGAATTTGCACTTTCTTTGGCTGTGACCGCGAGTTCTTTTGCCTGTTTCTTTTTTTCGTTTTTTTGTGATTTTTTCAGTGCCTTTTTTTCGGATTTCAATCGGTCCTTTTTCAGACGTTTTTGGTGTTTTTTATATGTGAAATCGGATAATTTTATTTTCTTTTTTTTCTTTGGGGTGAGTTTTAATACAATGGGACCAAATCCCGCGCGAACGGTGAGTTCTTCTTTCAGTATGAGATAGACTTGGATACGGCACGACAAAAGGAGTACAAAAAACAGTATAATACCGAGTAAAATATAGAGTGCGGTCATTTGTCGTCCCTCCCATCGTTGTGAATTTGTGAATTTGGGTTATGCTTCGCTTTCCTCCATGGTTTTCGTCGAGGAAAGTTCGATCGATTCGCCGGTTGAACTCTTTAATTTTACGGTAGGCAGCTCGTCCACGGACGATAGTCCAAATACGCGGAGAAAATCGTTCGTTGTGCGGTATAGTGTGGGTTTTCCCGGTGCATCCAGTTTTCCGCAGGGTTCGATCAGATTTTTTTCCATCAGCGCGCCTACCGCATAGCTTGAGTCCACACCGCGTACGGTGTCAACGTAAATTCTGGTGGTGGGTTGATTATAGGCGATCACTGCAAGGGTTTCCATCAGAGACTGCGAGAGGTTTCCGCCTCTTTTGATGCCGAGCGCTTCTTTGATCTGGGCACCGTAGGATTCCTTTGTACAGAGCTGACAGGAATCGGGGAAACGCACAAGAATGACACCGCGCGGAAACGGGGAGTCGTTGTTATAGTCCACAGCCATTTTTTCAACGAGATCCCGGCATTCTTCCGGGGATATGTGCAGAACTTCAGCAAGACGAGCGTAGGTTAACGGATGACCTGCCGCAAACAGACAAGCTTCTATAATGGAAAAACATTCCGCAGAGGAGTAGATGATCTCGTTTTCGCTTTGGGATTGATTTGTTACGTCCATATTGTACCTTTAAAAATAATACTTGTTCGATGGGTTAGCAGACATCAGCCAAATTGCAGGGATTCGATGGCGGCTGCGTCGATCTCGTCGTCGGTGGCAACCAGTTCCATCACGATATGATCAGCCATATTCGTAACACCGGATTCGGACAGAGTCTCTTGTTCAATGGCGATAATATGCATTTTGAGCAGTTCCAGAATGGCGATGAATTTTGCAATTCGTTCTGAGTGATTCATAGAATCAAGGAAAAATTGATCGAGAAACAGTTTTTTCGCAGAACGCAGGGAAGAAATCAGGTTTGTCATCACGGTTTCGACCGGAATTCGCGGCGCATTGACGATTTTTTCAAACGCATCATCGCCACCCTTGTCCGCGAGTTTGGTTTCCGTCAGCACGTGTATGAGTGCGGCGCGAAGAAGTTCTGCCGAATGGTCAGCCACATACGTTTTGTCGGGCGAGATGTCATCCTGTTCTTTTATCATTCTTGATCCGTATTCGAGATACAGATCCGCCATTTCGGCGGCGGCAAGTTTCGTGCGCTGATACTCGAGAATTGCATCTACGAGCGGTTTACGGGGGTCTTCGTCCGTTTTTGGACTCCGCGGCAGGAGCATACGGCTTTTGATGAGCATAAGTTCACTTGCCATCGAAAGAAACTCGCACGCCAGCTCGATATTATGCTTGGCGGCAGTATGGATGTAATCCATATACTGTGCGCAGATTTTGTCAATGGGGATATCGTCAATTTTGAATTTGTTTTTTTCAACGAGGGTCAACAGCAGTTCAAGAGGCCCTTCGAACAATTCAAATTTATACTGAATACTTTCCATAATATCATAAGAACGGTAAAAGCTGAATGAGCTTTACCATAAGCGTTGAAATGAATGTGACGGCGTGGGAAAGGGGCGTGGTGAGAAATCCGGTGAGAAGAAGAACGGTCAGTACAAGCTGGATATACCGTTCGTACTTCATAATACCAAAATAGAATTTCGGCGGTAAAAAAACGTAGAAGATCCGCGAACCGTCGAGTGGGCGAAGGGGGATCAGATTGAATAGTCCAAGGGACAAATTCAGCGTGTGGAAGTAGGCAAGCAACGTGATCAGCGCATACTGCAGGTAGTAAACGAACGAGGTGGTTGCCGGATACGCGATGAAAATGGTAATGAAGATCTGATGAAGGAGCGCACCGATAAAAGCGAGCAGGAAATTGGAAATCGGACCTGCCGCTGCGGTGAGAGCCATATCCCGTCGCGGATTTTTAAAATATCTGCTGTTGATCGGAACGGGTCTTGCCCAACCGAAATGGAAAAAGATCATACAGATCGTTCCCATCGGATCGAGATGTTTCAGGGGATTCAGCGTCAATCTTCCGAGATTTCTTGCGGTAAGATCGCCGAGTTTATAAGCCATATATCCGTGGGCAACCTCGTGCACCGTCAGTGCGAGAAGAACACACGGGATAACGAACAAAAATTCAATGATTTGCGAAGTTAAATTTCCGAGCACAAAGTACCTCCAAAAAGTAGAGCCGCAAACTTATTCATCGAGGGCAATAATATCGTCGAACGTTTCACGGCGAACCGCAATTTTTGATGTTCCACCCGAAATTTCAATGATCGGAGGACGGGGAAGGCGGTTATAGTTCGATGCCATAGAATGGTTGTATGCGCCGGTAACGAGAACGGCAATAATATCGCCGCGAACGGGCTTTGCCAGCGAGATTCCTTCAGCCAAAAGGTCCCCGCTTTCACAGCAACGGCCGGCTACGGTACATTCGAAATCGGCGGGGGCAGCAGCTTTTGTGGCGTTCAGGATCGTATAGCGGGACTGGTATAACGTATATCGCGGGTTGTCGGGCATACCGCCGTCCACGGATACGTAATTTCTGAATCCGTTCACTGTTTTTACTGATCCGCAGGTGTAGAGAGTAGAGCCTGCCGCGGCAACAATGGAACGACCCGGTTCCATACCGATGATGGGACGGGGGATACAGTAGTCTTTGCACATATTGTTAATGACATCGCTGAGCGCTTTGATGTTTTCTTCGTAATCGATCACGGGATCGTCTTCCGTATAGCGAACGCCGAATCCACCACCGAGGTTGAGCATATTCGCAGTATATCCGTATTCGCCGCGGATTTTTGCAATAAACGCAAGCATAATGTCAGCGGCTTCCGTGAAAGGCGCGATATCAAATATCTGAGAACCGACGTGACAGTGGAAACCGTCAAGTACGATGTTCGGACAAGCGAGAGCGGTGCGGACAAACTCAAACGCCTGTCCCGTCATAATTGCCATTCCGAATTTGGAGTCCACGTTGCCCGTGATGATCTTCTGGTGCGTGTGCGGATCGATACCGGGCGTAATGCGAAGAAGTACTGTTTGCTTTACACCGATCTCTCCGGCAATGCGGTCGAGGGCGTAGAGCTCGTCCATACCGTCAACGACGATATGACCCACACCAAGATTGACGGCGTATGTGAGATCGGCATCGGTTTTGTTGTTTCCGTGGAAGAAAACTTTTTCCATTGGGAATCCCGCTTTGAGTATTGTGTGCAGTTCTCCGGAGGAAACACAGTCGGCGCTGAGTCCTTCTTCGGCGATCAGACGGTAGATTCCCTTGTAGCAAAGTGCTTTGCCCGCGTAGATCGGGGTAGAACCCTCGCCAAAATAGCGCTTGAAAGCCTCTTTGTATGTGCGGCATACGCTGCGTACGGCGTCCGTGTCGAGAATATAGGCAGGAGTGCCGTATTTGTTTGCAAGATCCAAAGCATCGATTCCGCCGATCGTAAGGTGACCGGCATCGTTGACATCGTATATATCGTGTAAAATCATTTATAATTCTCCCGGTTTACAGATTACAGGATTTGGTGACGTGCTGCCACAACTCCGTACGTCCCAGATTGGTTTTTGAGGAATACAGAACGAGCGGTAGATCGGCGGTCAACTCGTCGTCGGCGATGATACGGAGAAATTCATTCTTTTCGCCGGCGTTCAGTTTGTCCACCTTCGTGGCAACGAGAATATGCGGCATACCGACCTCACGAAGATACATAAGCATATTGTAGTCGTCTTCCGTCGGGCCGATACGGCTGTCAACGAGCTGACAGACAAGCTTAACGGCATCAATATTGGGGTTGTTTGTGAAATACCCATCCGTCAGCGCGGACCATTTTTTCTTATCTTCAAAGGTTCGTTTGGCGTACCCATATCCGGGCAGGTCAACGAAATAGAGGTGGCGGTCAATATCGTAGAAATTGATCGTGATAGTTTTTCCGGGTTCTCCGCTGACTCTTGCGAGACTTTTTCGGTTGAGGAGGGAGTTGATGAGAGAACTTTTTCCAACATTTGAGCGGCCGGAAAAGGCAACTTGCGGGATTCTGTCAGCAGGAAATTGCTTCGAGAGTCCGGCTGAAATTTTGAGGGATGCTTGATTGAGGTTCAGTTTCATTTATACATTCCCATATACGCGGTCCGTTGCTTGTGCAGTGCAAAGAACCGGCGTTATTTCTTCCGTATCGTTTTTGTTAGGGTCTTCTATGGTATCAACGCATTCGGTCGTATTTCTGACAAGAGCATTTTTCAGAACGTCATCCACGGTGTCGCAGGGAATGAACGTAACTTCTTCAATTACGTTTTTGTCGAGTTCTGCAATATCCCGTACGTTATCACGGGGAATGAGAATGGTTCGAATTCCCATGGAATAAGCCGCGGTGGATTTTTCACGCAGACCGCCGATGGCAAGTACGCGTCCCGTCAAGGTGATCTCCCCGGTCATAGCCACGTCACGGCGTACCGGAATTCCGGATAGTGCGCTGACGAGGGAGGTGGTGAGGGTAACACCGGCGCTGGGACCGTCTTTCGGCACGGCGCCTTCGGGTACGTGAATATGTAAATCTTTGGTTTTGTAGAAATCAGCAGGAATACCGAACTCATCACAGTGCGCGCGAATGTAGGTGACGGCGATGCGTGCAGATTCCTTCATCACGTCGCCAAGCGTACCGGTCAGCTCGATTTTGCCGTTTCCTTCCACGAAAACTGCTTCGACTTTGAGCAGATCTCCGCCCACTTCGGTGTATGCAAGACCGTTTGTAACACCGACGAGGTCAGTTTTGGCTAGGGCGTCGTCGATGATCTTTCTCGGGCCGAGGTATTTCGCAAGGTCTTGTGCAGAGACGGTTAAGGTCTTGCACTGCTCTTCCACGATGATCTTTGCCGCTTTTCGACAGAGAGAGGCGATTTCGCGTTCGAGATTACGGACACCCGACTCTCTCGTATAGCCGGCGATGATCTCACGCATGGCATCATCGGAAACTTTCAGCATTTTGCGATTCAGTCCATGACGCTTGAGCTGTTTCGGGAGAAGGTGATTCGTGGCGATGGCAAGTTTTTCAGAAGGTGTGTACGTGTGAAGCTCGATGATCTCCATACGGTCGAGGAGGGGGCGCGGGATCGTATCGAGCGTGTTGGCGGTAGCGATAAACATACAGTCGGACAGATCCACGGGAAGTTCGATGAAATGATCGCGGAACGACTTGTTTTGTTCACCGTCAAGCACTTCAAGCAGTGCGGACGAGGGGTCTCCGTGAGCATCGCGGCACATTTTATCCACTTCGTCGAGAAGCATCACGGGATTGAGTGAGCCGCACTGGGTAAGCGCGGTAATAATGCGTCCCGGCATAGAACCCACATACGTTTTTCGGTGACCGCGGATATCGGATTCATCGCGAATACCACCGAGAGAAACGCGAACGTATTTGCGTTTCATCGCACGGGCAATGGAAGCGCCGAGAGAGGTTTTTCCGACTCCGGGCGGGCCGACGAAACAGATGATCTGGTTTTTTAGATCGGGATTCAGCTGTTTTACCGCAAGGTATTCGAGGATACGATCCTTGATTTTTTCAAGACCGTCGTGATCGGCATTCAAAATACGGCGCGCGGTGTCGATATCCACGCGGTCGCGTGTTTTTTTGTTCCACGGGATGTCAAGACAGATTTCGATATAGTTTCGGAGGACGGCGGCTTCCGGAGAACCCTGAGGTGTTTTGGAAAGCTTGCCGATCTCTTTTTCAAGCTTTGCCCGTACTTCTTCCGGCAGCTTGAGAGCGTTCATTTTCTTTGTAAATTCATCGGAATCGTCATCCATACCGAGTTCGTTTTCAATCGCTTTGAGCTGCTCGCGGAGATAATAGTCGCGCTGATTTTCGTCTACGGCTTTTTTAACTTTACGCTGAATGTCAAGTTCGGTTTTTAGAAGCTTGATTTCGTTTTCCATCAGAACGATGGATTTTTCGGCGCGTTTCATTGGATCGAACACCGACAAAATCTCCGCCTTGTCCTGATAACGAACGAATACGCCGGAAGCAATAAAATCGGCAAGAAGACCAGGGTTGGTGATGGAGTTTGCAGTCACGAGAAAATCGTCCGAGAAAGAGGGGAGGTAACGAAGCATTTCGTCAAGTGTGTTCATCATTTCCTGGATGATAGCTTCCGAGCGTATGTCCCCGCCGGAAAAATCTCCCGTGATGGTTTTTGACATAATATCCGCGACGAAATATCCTTTTTCCTTACGGAGGGAGAGGAGCGTGCCGCGGCAAAGTCCTTCGGCGACGATGCGGATGTTTCCGCCCTGAGGCTTTTTCAGAGTCTGTTTGATTTTTGCAACGCATCCGACGGAATATAAATCATCCGCTTCGGGGGATTCAGTCTGAATGTTTTTCTGTGTGAGAAGAAAAACAAGCATATCTTTTTCGCACGCGGCGTTGCAGGCGTTTTTGGAAATTTCGCGTTCGAGTTCAAAATTTATCGGAATTGCCGGGAAAGAAACGATTCCTCTGAGCGGGATTACCGGCAAAGTTAACTTTTCGGCTTTTTCTATATATCTGGGCATTATTTTCTACCTTTCTGGGGGATGGGGTTACGTTAAATTGGTAAGTATAAATATACAATATACATTATACCATAAAACAAATCGTAAATCCACACCTAATTATGAATATTTATAATTTTTTATATTATGCTGATTTATGAAACGCAAAGCGGGGATGAGTTAGGCAGGATTATCATTATATGGAAGATATGGAAGGTATTTCTGAAAATGTTGCGGTGGAATTTATAAAAAAACATTGACTTTTGCGGAGTGGATAAGTTAAAATAGATTAAAACAATCTAAACAGAACTCGGAGGAAGTATGGTCAGAGCAGAAGATCGCGCACTCGAAGATGAAGTTATTTCGACGGGATATCATATTGCGCTGCCGTTTGAATTGTTCTATTTCGTAAAAGATAAAACGACGGATATTTTATCCTATTCTTTTTTTCTTGAGCAGTCGAAGGAGTTTGATGAAAAATTCGGTGCGGATCCGTTTACGGCAGAAGCCAAGCAGTTTTTGTACGATAAACTGACACCAATTATGACGGCGCTCGAATACGACGTGACGGAGGCTGCCGAAATTGTTCATCTGGAATACCGTGCAAAAAACGGAACGGTGGATATGACAAAGGTTTTGCCGGAATGCGAGCTTATTGACACGCTGGATGGAGAAACGTGGGACAATATTCCCCTTGGGGAATTTGAAATGGATATCGATGATCCGAGAGATCGTATGACCGTGATCCGCGACGGTGGAAAAGTCGTTTGTTTTGCGGGACTCAACGATATTTGTGACGACGACGGTCTATATGAACTGACCGTAGAGTGCGAAGAAGAATATCGTCGTCGCGGCTATGCGGCATCGTGTGTGGCGCTGCTTGCTAGTCACCTCCTTTCGCTTGGCGAACAGGTGAAGTATATTTGCTACGAAGATAACGTTGCGTCGGCAAGAACGGCGGAGGCGGCGGGCTTGGAACTGTATTCCAAATGTTTGCCGTTCGTATGTATGAAGATCCGTGACGAAGACGACGAAGCGGAATACGATGAAGAGAACGAAGAAAACGAAGAGTGATTAAGAGGGTAGAGAAGCATGGCGTATGATGCCGGTATGCTGCGGTTTCTGATCAGTGAGATCAATCAGAAGCTTGCAGGAGGAAAGGTAGATAAAATCAGTCAGCCGTCAAGGGATGAGGTTGTTCTTGCGATCCGATGCGGCGGTGAGGACCACCGTCTTGCGATATCGGCGGGCGGAAACGGTGCACGAATGCATATTACATCGCTGAAGCCGGAAAATCCTGCGGTGCCTCCGATGTTTTGTGTGATGCTCCGCAAGCATTTTCAAGGAGCGCGTTTCGCCGGGGCAGAGCAGCTTGGATTTGAACGAGCCGCCCGGCTGACGTTTGACACGCACGATGAACTGGGTTTTTCCACGCAGAAGCATATCATTTGCGAACTGATGGGGAGATTTTCGAATATCATTATCACAAATGCAGAAGATAAGATTATCGGCGTGCTGAAATCCATTGATTTTTCGACGAGTGAAAAAAGACAGGTGCTGGCGGGAATGCGTTACGAATTGCCGCCGAAGCAGGATAAATACGATCCGCTCTCCGATGAGGTGGATGAGCGGCTATTCAAGCAGCTTGCAGCGGAAAACGATCCGTCCAAATCGGCGGAAAAGTTTATTATGGCGAATTTCTCGGGAATTGCGCCGATGATTGCAAGAGAAATCGTATTCCGTGCGGCAGGAAAAACGGATGCTACGCTGTACGAATCCTCCCGCTCCCTGACAGAAAAATTCTTTGATGTGATTCGGACTGTGCGGGATGTAGACAGTAAGCCGTATATCGTGAAAAATCACGACGGTGTACCGATCGAATACGCATTTATGGAGATCCGTCAGTACGGCACGTCAGCCGTCGCCGTGGAAGTCGAATCGATCGGAAAACTGATCGATCTGTATTTTGCCGAACGGGGCAGGGAAGAGAGAATCCACAAAAAAGCCGCGGATATCTTTAAACTTCTTTCGAATGCCGAGAGCAGAATCATTAAAAAGATGCAGCTTCAGAAAGAAGAACTTGCGGCGTGTGATGACGGCGAAAAATTCAAACTGTGGGGCGATATTATTACCGCCAACATTTATCAGTTATCAAGGGGACTGGAGAGCTGTACGTTCCCGAATTATTGGAGCGAGGACTGCGAAGAGGTAACCATTCCGCTGGATAAACGTCTTTCTCCGTCGGCAAACGCGCAGGTGTACTACAAAAAGTACAACAAATCCAAAGCGGCGAAAATTCATCTTGCGGCACAATTGGAAGCGGCGGAACGGGAACTGGAATATATCTACACCGTGCTCGACTCTCTTTCCAGAGCGGAAGGCGAGAGGGAATTGTCTGAAATCCGCGCGGAGCTTTACCATAGCGGATATGCGTCGCGTATGAAAAATTATACGGAGAAAAAGCAGACGGCGCCGAGTATTGTGAAATATCTTACGACGGACGGATACACGGTTCTTTGCGGAAAGAATAATCTGTCCAATGATTATCTGACGACAAAATTTGCCGCTCGTTCCGATTGGTGGTTCCACGTGAAGAATCAACCCGGCTCTCACGTGGTGCTTGTGGAAAAAAGCGGGGAAGAGGAGCCTACCGAACGGGCGTTTACGGAAGCTGCGGAGATTGCGGCGTACAATTCCAAAGCGCGCGGGGGGGCGATGATTCCCGTTGACTACACGAAAGTCGGTAAGGTGAAAAAACCGGCAGGAGCCAAGCCCGGATTTGTAATTTATACAACGAACTGGACGGCGTACGTGACTCCGAAAGAGGAGTACGTGGAGTCTATGCGACAGAAATAACTCGGCAGGGATACAGAGAAAAATGGAGTGGGAACTATGAAAAAGAAGGTATTGGTCTTTGATCTTGACGGAACGCTTACGGAACACCGCACCTGGATCAGCGATGAAAACACGGAAATGCTCGATGCGCTGAAAAATCGCGGATACCGTATTTTAGTCTGCGGGGCAGGCGCGGCAAGACGGGTGTTTGCACAAATGAGAAAATATCCCGTTGACATCATTGCCAAATACGGTTTGCAATATGCAAAATATCGCGACGATATCGGTGGAATTGAATTGATACGGGATCTCGTGCTGTCGTGCGATAAAGTCTCGGTGGAAGAGCGGATCCTTATGTTTCGTGAAAAGTTTGGTTTTTCTGAGTTTGTCGGAGACAGTGTTGAGTTTCATGAAACGGGCAGTGTGACCGTCCCTCTCCTCGGAACGAAGGCGGATATACACGATAAGCTTGTGTTTGACCCCGACCGCTCCAAGAGACGGGAAATATACGGAGAACTTGCCAACTTGTTCCCTGAATATTCGGTATTTATTGCCGGTTCTTCTTCGTTTGATATGGTTCCTATGCCGTATAATAAATATTACGCACTGGATGTCTTCTGCAAAGAAGAGGGATATTCGCATGAAGAACTGGTGTATTTCGGCGATGAATACGGAACGGGTGGGAACGACGAGGTTGTATTTTCGTCCGATATTGACTTTGTTCGTGTGGACCGTTCGAGCGATCTCCCCTCCCTTGTGGAAGGGTATCTCTGTTAAGTACCGTACAAGAGAAAATAATCAAAACAGTACGTATCCGATGGTGGAAACGTACTGTTTTTTCTTTAAAAGCGTGTTTGATTTATCCGTGGCGGCAGACGTTATGTGAGAGGGGAAAATTACTGCCTTTACGCTCCTTCTCGTAAGGAAGATTACAATTTGTAGGGACAGGCGTCCTCGACTGTCCGTGACACATAAAATTCGGCAGAGAACTTGTTTTCTCTGCGATTTGTGGTATAATGGGGTTAACGAAAAGCCTCTCTTGTGTAAAGGGAGGTGGCAGCCGAAGGCTGACGGAGGGATTGTGAAAAGTCCAAAACATCAGAAAAACAATCCCTCAGTCGCTACGCGACAGCTCCCTTTACACAAGAGAGCCTTAGGATGCGTGCAACCATAGGGGTATGGGATTTGCCCTATGTATTGTAATATAAATGCGAAACTGGCGATAAAACATAACGATA
>JAZRNC010000125.1:0-6197 GCA_045647965.1 Eubacteriales bacterium
GACTTTCGTCAGCAGTTCACCGTCGCTGATTCGAAGGCGGATCCCGCACTCATCATTGGTGCAGGTCCAGCTCTCTTTGATGTGTCTTTTCGAGCAGATCCTCCGAACCATCGGATATCCACACTTGGCGCATATTACATGATTTCGGATGGCTTTGATTCCTTCCGATTCGTTCTGTATTGTATTTCGCTGTCGTGCCGCTTTTGCGGCGATTGCGATCTCGTATGTTTCTTCGTCGATAATCGGATCGTATTCATTTGAGCCAAGGTATTTTGTGTTTTCAATGATTCGGGAGATACGCGCTTTATCCCATTCGGTCGTTTTTTCGGTATATGGAATTTGCTTTGCGGTGAGATCTTGTGCTATGTCCTTCAGCGAGGCACCGTTTATGTAATTCTCGAAGATGAGGCGTATCACCTCGGCTTCGGTATGGTCGATCACGGTTTTGCCGTCCCTGATGGTATAACCGTAGGGGATAAATCGCGTTTTCTTCATGGCTTCTCTCCTATATGAGTTCTGTGAATTTGAGTCCGCCAAGGACTGTCATGGTCAGTTCATCGTGCTTGTTGATCTCCATCCCGACGATAATTTCGGAGAACAGCTTTTCATCGAATGTTTCAAGCGGTTCTTCGATTTCTTCGATCAGCGATTGGAGCTTTTTTACCTCCATCAGCATGGTCAGTATCCTTGATTCGAATTGATCTTGCCGTTCACTCTTGAGTTCCGACAGCTTCTTCTGAAGTTCTCTGACCTGTGACTGATGTACTTCCGGTGCTATGTAACCCTTTGTGCGGAGTTGTTCAAGCTTCAGTATCTTGTCGTTGATGTCTGCTATGCTTTGGCTGAGTTCCTTTGCACTGAGGTTGTTTCGCTTGTATTGGAGTGTGGCATATTCAAGCTTTGCGATGATCTGCTTCAGTATGTCCTCGGGTGCGAAGCGGAGCTTGTTTACCATGGAGAGGAATCCGTCGTAGATTCGCTCCTCGCTGTAGTAGAAGGAATCACAGGACTTCGTATCTGTTTCGTGCTTGGCGCATACCCATTTCACGCATCCTGTCTGAACCTTGCGGTGAAAGTATGTGCCGCATTCTGCACAGCGGATTTTGCTCGTCAGAGGGTACACATTCAGCGTTGTGGTTTTATTGAACTGTTCTTTTCTTCGCCCGAGCAGGTCTTGCACCTTTTCAAATATCTCTTTGTCGATGATTCCTTGGTGAGTACCTTCTGCGTAGTACTTGTCCTCCTCGCCGCGATTCTTTGACTGCTTGAACGGCACCGTAGTATCTCGGTATGTTTTCTGATAGAAGCAGTCACCGATGTACCGCTCGTTGGTCAGCATATAGGAAACCTTTGAGGATTTCCATTTTTCTTTACCGCCCTTGGTCGGGATCCCTCGATTTGTAAGTTCACGTGCGATTTCTGCCGTTGACCATCCTTCGAGGTATTGGTTGAATATCCATCTTACGATCACCGCTTCCGGCTCGTAGATTTCAAGCTGCTTGTTGACAAGCCTGAACCCGTATGGAGCGTTGCTGTCAACGTATTCTCCCATCTCCATTCGCTTTGAGATGGAGAGTCGGATGTTCTGCGATATTGCTTTGGACTCCTCCTGGGCTATCGCATTGAAGGTATTGAGGAGCATCTCATCGCCGAGGGCGAGTGTATTGATGCCTTCCTTTTCGAACTGCACTGCGATTCCGAGTGCTTTCAGCTTTCTGACATACTGAAGGCTGATCGGAACGTTTCGAGCGAATCGCGATACCGATTTTGTGAGTATCAGATCGATCTGCTTCAGCTCGCACATGCGTATCATGCGTTGGAATTCGGTACGGTTGTCCGCCCTCATACCGCTGATACCTTCGTCGGCGAAGACCTCAACCAGCTCCCACTCATCTTTACTCTGTATCAGCTTGGTATAGTATTTTACCTGGGTTGCGTAGGAGTTCAGCTGATCTGCGGAGCTTGAAGAAACACGGCAGTAAGCAGCCACACGAAGTTTTTGTATCGTTTGCTTTGAAATCGGTGATATCAGCTTTGCTTGTGCCATGTTTTGCTCCTTTCAGTGGGTATATTATCGTTTGCTACACACATTATATCTAAACAGCCGTAATACTCCAGAGAGAATCGGCGGTAATTTTCAAAATTAAGAAAAAGTTATCATTTAGGTGTTTATTACGGTTTTCGAGTGTTTAATTTTTATGCTGCGGGACCCCGAAGAGGAGTCCCGCGCATATTCCTCATTTATGCTTTGTTAAATCGCGTTTCATAATCATGCTCAGAGCAAAGACCTTTCATTTCCGCCAATCCGAAAAAAATGATATCGGAACCAATTAAAACGTGTTTGCGAGAACTGAACAACGGGTCAGTGTCAAGTACGTTAAGCGAAGGGAGCAAAATGATTTTATATTGACCATCCGTAACTTCAAATTCTCTGTCCGGGAATGAGTCTTCGGATGGGATGGTCTTTAGTGTCAGCGGATCAACACATACCACCCACCTCAGTGAATTCTCGCACATAAGCGATTCATATGTAATTATGGGATGCTCAATTCCGAACAAGGCAGCCGCTTCATCATAACGGCGGATCGTATCTCTGGCATTGAACTTGAGCAAGTCGTAAGGAATGTACATGCACATTAAATAAGGGAAATCAAGTGTTAAGTTATTGAAATCATCATCGGTTATTTCAACAATCTTTGTCACCCGTTTGAAATAATCATCAATATGGTCGGCAAAATAATCATCGATGGTTTTATGCGTATTTCTGCTCGGGTTTACATACTCATGTGCTTCCGCATCAAAAATACCGATACCTGCTTCAAAAACATTGCCAATGATCTCTTTAAGATGGTTCATCAACACATTGTTTTCGCTTCCTTCGGGAATCACAAGGAATTGTACATTTTTCTGTTTGAGTTCTTCCTCAAATTGCCATCTGTCAAGGTAGTCCACATGCTCTGTGAGCTGTGCAATACTTCCTGTCTTTGTTTCAACATAGGCGCATTTAGTAAGCATATTAATCTCCGGGAAATTTGCCATATAGTCGCCTGTTTCAAAGAGCAGGTCCATAATGTCTTCATGATTCATATCTTCACTGAGTGCGTAGGGGATAAAATAAGCGGCCTTTGCGATGTACTTCTGATTGTTGTTGCTGTTTTTCATGGTATAAATCCTTTCTTTATTTAGCCTGCAAGCACAATGTCTGCGCCTGTCAGTTTTTGATAATATTTCTTTGCACGGAGGTATTCCTGTTCCGTGATGCTCCCACCATCCCGCAGATTTCGCAGGATGGCGAGGATGCGGATAAAGTTTGCGTTTTTGGTGGTCTTTTCGGCGATCATAGGCACCTCAGTTCTCGAAGTATTCCTTCGGCTTGATCTCACGGAAGAATTTCTTGATTTCATCGATGCTGTTGACTCTGGGGTGCTTTTCGAGTACAGACTGAACACGGTCTGCATAGGAACTTTGTGTTGCTCTTGTATCGAGGATGGAGATGAGTCCCGTATCGGTTTCGCTGCGGATCAGACGGCCGACGCCCTGGCGGAGCTTGATCAGCATTTCCGGTACGGCGTATTCGTCAATGAATGCTCGTACATTGGTGGATGCGGACTTCTTCTCCTCCATCGTTGCGGAGCGCATGGGGAACGGTAAACGGACGATGATCACAGATGAGAGCTTGTCCCCGACACAGTCGACACCTTCCCACATGGTTCCCGATGCGAACAGTACTGCGTTGTCAGCTTTTTTGAAATCGCTGATAGCAGTCTTGTTGCCTCGCGTCATTGAGATCAGTTTGTATTCCTTGATCTTTTTCTTGGCGATACTGTAAACCGCACTCAAAGTCTTATATGATGTAAAGAGGATCGCTGTATGTCCGTTGGTTGCCTTTACAAGCTTCACGATGCGGTCGGCAATAGCGGTGATATATGCTTCATCGTTAACCTCGGGAGGCATCGGCAGATCTTCGGGCATATACAGTCTGGTGTTCTTCCCGTAGTTAAACGGAGAAGGTGTGGAGGTGTATTGCTTCTTGTCCTTCTTTGTTCTGACTGTTCCGCTTTCCTTTTCGAAGTAGTTGAAGGATTTGCCGTCGCTCATGGTACCTGACATAAGTACATGATGGTGACCGTTGGTCCAGAGGTAATTGTGCAATGCCTGTCCGATGTTATTGGGACAGCAGCAAAGCGTTACCACTCCGTTCTCGTCAACGTCTGCCCATGTCAGATTCTTGGAGGGACGGGTGAACACGTCGAGTGAATGAATAATGATCTGACTTCTTAAACCGCTTGCTCCTGCGATATGTCCGCGTGTTCTTTCCAGCGTTTCGATTGTGGCTTTGAGGTCTTTAATAACCTTCAGCATTACATCCGTAAGCGGAAAGATCGAACCGCGTCCGTCTTCGGGATCATCCTCTCGGATAATTCCTTTGATGCCTGCGAACAGTTTTTTATTCAGATTCAAAGCCGTTTCAAGATTCTCTTTGAACCCTGCGCGTCCGTTTTCATCCGCACAGCTCGTCTTGATCATATTGAGATATTTAGGTATGTCCATCTCACCGAGCTTTTCGCCGTATACGTCGATGGCTGCATCCTTGAGCTTGTGAGCTTCATCCACGATTACGAAGTCGCTTCGCTTCAGAAGGTCTGCACGGTCGAAGATGCTCAGTTTTTCGGATGTGAGATAGAGATTATGGTTTGTAACCTGAAAATCAACGTTGCTGTTTCTGGAGTCATACTTGAGGTATCTGTAGTATTTACAGTCACCGTTATACTTGCAGCGAGCACAGCTTCCTCTCACGCAGATCTTTTTCTTTACCGATCCGGGGATGCTCAGCTTATCAAGGTCGAAAACCTCATCTTCGTAGTTGTTATCTCTGAAGTACGCAAGAAGCTTTTTGTTTTTACCCGGATCTCTGCGGAGCTTTTCGATGTAGTCCATGTAGCGGAATTTGCAGAAGAAGTGTTCTTTACCTTTTCTGACTACTGCGATAAGCGGACGGTCAATAAGAGCGTAGTCCATGAGGATCTTCGATAACTTCGGGATTTCCTTTTCGACCAATGCGTTCTGCAGTTCAATGGTTGCAGTTGATATTGTGATCGGCATACACAGTGCGTACTGCTTCTTTGCTACAATACCTGCGATCAGGTATGCAAGGGATTTTCCTGTGCCGACCTCGGCCTCGCAGATCGAAATCGAGTAAGTTGTAAATCCTCGATAGATTTTCTTGCTCAGTTCGATCTGCTCCTCTCGGATGTTGAAGCCGTAATCGGGAAGGAGGTTTCTGAATATGGAATCGATGATTTCCATCGGATCCGCCGCCATGTTGTTTGCGTATCTCTTATCACCCGTATACTTGATCGCTTCATAGATGTGCGGAACAAAGTCACGGTGTTCACCAAGCTTCAAGAGCTTCTTGTTACGGTATGCAAGCGAGCTGTTGTCGGTTGTCATATCGATGACGAAGTAGTACCACTCGTTCATAAGCGGAGCATGATATATGAGATATCGGTGTTCGTAAGTAAAGTCGTATTTGCCGCCTTCGTAGGCGATTCGCTTTGCGATGTATTCCTGCAGCTTTTCGTTATCGTCGTGTGTAATTTCGTACATGATGTAATCTCCTTGTGTTTTGTTTCTTTGGCGACAGAATGGTATGCAGAAGGACTTTGTGTGTCCTTCTGCACAGTAGTTCCGCCGCCAACATAAGTTTGATATGTGGTTTTGGATTCACCGTATTTATCACAGCCCCCGGTGACAAATTACACTGCCCCTTGAGGCGGTGAAATTTTTATGGGGAGATGCCGAGTACCTCGCAGTACTTCGTTCCGTGACTTTTTTCACGGAACCGAGGATCATATATGGCGTCGCAGGCATAAATTCCAGCCTATGACTTCCATATCCCGCCCACCGGCGAGCTGCTTTCGCAGAAGTCTCATTATTCTCCGTTCGGAGTCGTGGCCTGCGAAGCTGTACTGTATACCGCTTCGTCCGTGGCTTGGTTGATCGCTCGTCCGCATTTACTGCGGAGTCATGGCGGCCAAGCTCGGCGGCTCGTCCGAACGGGACCTTCCTCGGCATCCCGATATTCAGTTGTCAACAGGGCTGTGTTTTTGCCCCTCACCTTATATTCCACACTTTTTTTCTATTTGGAAACCGAAAATCAGAAAAAACTTTTTATTTTTTCAAAAATCTCTTTTTTT
>JAZRNC010000126.1:0-4147 GCA_045647965.1 Eubacteriales bacterium
CCCCCTTTGTTTATCAGATAATCGGTCAGAATGAATACGGCAATACCGATCTTCGCAGCCGCACCGTCCTCCGTGACATCATTTCCAATCATAAGATAATCCTCTGCTTCCCCGCCAAGACGACTCAAAATTTCGCGGTAATACGCAGGATTTGGCTTACACGTACCGATATTTTCGTACGTAGTCACAAGCGAAAAGCACTCCTCCGTCAGTCCCGCCCACTCAATTCGCTGCTTTGTCGCGATCCTTGGGAATATCGGATTCGTAGCAAGAGCAAGTCTCACGCCTTTTCCTAATAAATACTCGATCATCTCAGCCGCACGTGGTGTATAAGAACAAACCTCACTGATTTTCCAAAAATCGTTTTTGTAAAACTCCTCAAATTTTTCGACATCTGCATACGATGTTTCACCGAAGATCTCAGCGAATTTTTTCCAGAATACCGTTTCGTTGAGCTCCGAGCCATCATTGTTAATCATTGCCGCCGTTCCTTTCCATATCGCGTCAATGAGCTCGTCCGGGTTATAGCCGTACTTTAACATATGCTTTGACAGGCCGCCGAAATATGCACGGACAAACGTCTCCTGATTCATAGGAAGCAGCGTACCGTCAAGATCAAATAATATCGTTTTCATTTTTGTCTCCATAAAATAAAGGCATCAAAATTAAGGAAAGATAAAACGCACCGTTTGGTGCGTTATTTTTAATCAAGCAAATCGACAATGCGGCAAAAATCTTCTGCCGAGAGTTTTTCTCCGCGAATGTCCTCACGAATTCCACATTGCATAAGCGCAGAAGCCACATCCTCTTTTTTATATTTTCCGCCGACGGAGTTCAAAAGAGTTTTTCGGCGCTGACCAAAGGCAAGTCCGATGAAATCATTCACTTTATGAGCGAACTGTTCACATTCATCATCCGGAAGCGGCGCATTCGGATACACCGAGCGAATGCCGTCGTGCGGAACGATGCCAACCACAGCGGATGACACTTTCGGCGCGGGCAGGAAGTTTCCCGGAGACACATCGAAAAGCTTTGTGACGTTAGCTCTGAGGGCAATGGACGCAGTAATGGAACCATATTCGGAATGTCCCGCCGGTGCCGCGAGTCGCCTTGCCACTTCAAGCTGAATCATAACGACGATGGAAGTGAACGGAAGCTTCTGACTCATTGGGAAGGACTCAAGCAGTTTCATAATCACGGGAGTCGTAATATAATACGGAAGATTCGCACATACTCCAATCGTTCCCCCTGCTGAGAGGATATCGGAGAAATGTTCCTCAATCAGCTTCGGAAGATCCGTTTTCATAAAATCCTCATGCACAACGGTAACATTATCGTATTCGGCAAGGGATTCTGAAAGCAGCGGGATCAGCCCGTTATCAATCTCCACCGCCACCACTTTATCGTACTGTCTGCAGAGATACTGTGTCAGCGCTCCAATTCCCGGACCGATCTCAAGAACTCCCATTGGCTTTGTATCGTCAGCAAAGGATGCCGAAGATTCCGCGATCCGCATAGGCACCATGGAGTTGATCAAAAAATTCTGACCGAATCCCTTTTTGGGCGCGAGAGAATATTTTTCTAAAAGCTGCTTAACCACAGCCGGATTACATAATTCCATAATTCCTCCCACAGGAATCAGCGAATGATTTCCACGGCGTACTGAACCGTGTATTCTTCATTCGGCGCAATCGTAACGGCGTATTTTTTGCTTTTTGCGTCAGTCGTTTCTTTGAGCGGATCCGCAGGAAGACCGTTCCACGGTTCAAGACATACAAACGGCGCTTGTTGTTTTTCAGGCGTCCAAATGCCAAGAGCATCGAACCCGTCAAATGTAAACTTAATACCACATTCGGACTTATTGGAGATCAGACTGACCGTTTTTTCTCTGAGATTTTCCACGATCAACGCATCATTATCAAAGTCGGAATATTTAAGCGGAAGTTCGTTTGTGCCATTGAGACGCTCCATCTTCGGAACTTCATCGTTCATAAAGCCGTCCTTCGTGATGGAAACGGTACAATCCCTCGTATCCGCGAAGAAAAGGCTGTAATCTTCAAATGAACCGTCATTTTCAGAAATGGGACAGTTGAATCCGGGATGTCCGCCAATGCAGAAGGTCATATCGTATTTATCGAAATTACGCACCGTATAGCGTGTAGTAAACCCTTCATCCGTGACACTGTGTTCAACGCGGAGTGAGTAACAGTACGGAAACATCTTCAGCGTCTCCTCCGTTTCACGCTGCTCGAGGATCACCTTACTGCGCGAAATGTATATCGGCTCAAACTCAGCAAGACAAGCAAAGCCGTGCTTCGGCATAGGATAATCCACACCACGATGCGACATTATCCCGTCTTTCGGTGAGCATACGACAGGAAAGAGGATCGGAGATCTTCCGCACCAATATTTCGGATCACCCTGCCAGATGTATTCATTGCCATGATTTACAAAAGAAATGAGTTCTCCGCCACGTGTGGTTACGGTTGCTTCGGATTCTATACTTCTCAGTGTAAAAGTCATATGCCCCCCTTAGTCAAACGGTCAGATTTTTACGTTAAACGTTAAATAATCGAATTAGAATTCGAGTTTTGCGGAAATATACGCTTCCAGTGCGTCGATGGGCATACGAATCTGTTCCATCGTATCTCTGTCACGAACAGTTACGCAGTGGTCTTCCACGGAATCAAAGTCGTACGTAATGCAGAACGGTGTTCCGATTTCATCTTCACGGCGGTATCTCTTACCGATGGAGCCTGCATCGTCAAAGTCCACGTTGAACTTTTTGGAGAGCTTGGAGAATACTTCTTCAATCGCCTTATCGGAAAGCTTCTTGGAAAGAGGAAGAACGGCTGCCTTAACAGGAGCAAGTGCAGGATGGAAATGAAGCACAACGCGTGTGTCATTCTTTTCGGGATCCACGATTTCTTCGTCGTATGCATCGCAAAGGAAAGCAAGTGCTACGCGGTCAGCACCGAGAGACGGTTCAACAACGTACGGAATGTACTTTTCGTTGGTTTCGGGATCGAAGAATTCCATCGATTCGCCGGATGTGTTCTGATGCTGGGTAAGGTCGTAGTCCGTTCTGTCGGCAATTCCCCAAAGTTCGCCCCATCCAAACGGGAACAGGAATTCGATATCCGTCGTACCCTTGGAGTAGAAGCAAAGTTCTTCGGGAGAGTGGTCACGGAGACGGAGGTTTTCTTTCGTCATACCGAGATCATAGAGCCACTGTGCACAGAATCCTCTCCAATATTCAAACCATTCCATATCCGTACCGGGTTTGCAGAAGAATTCGAGTTCCATCTGTTCGAATTCACGGGTACGGAAGACAAAGTTACCGGGAGTGATTTCATTTCGGAAGGATTTTCCGATCTGACCAACACCGAATGGCATCTTCTTTCTTGTGGTACGAGCTACGTTTTTGAAGTTAACAAAAATACCCTGCGCGGTTTCCGGACGGAGATATACCGTGTTGGTAGAATCTTCCGTAACGCCGATAAACGTTTTAAACATAAGGTTGAACTTACGGATTGCCGTAAAGTCCATGGATCCGCAGGACGGACATGCAATGCGGTTTTCCTTGATGAAATTGCTCATTTCTTCATCCGTCCAACCGGCGGGATTAACATCAAGATTATTCTGGAAAGCGTAGTCTTCAATCAGCTTATCCGCTCTGTGACGGCTTTTACAAACTTTACAGTCCATCAGAGGGTCGGAGAATCCTCCGAGGTGACCGGATGCAACCCAAGTCTGAGGATTCATAATAATTGCGGAGTCAAGTCCTACGTTATACGGACATTCGGTAACGAATTTCTTCCACCAAGCCTTTTTCACGTTGTTCTTGAATTCAACGCCAAGAGGACCGTAGTCCCAGGAGTTCGAAAGACCGCCGTAAATTTCTCTGCCTGCGTAAACAAATCCTCTGTTTTTGCAGAGTGCTACGATCTTTTCCATTGTTTTTGCATCATTTGCCATGCGTGCCATAGTTTTTATCCTTCCTGTTGTCTAATTTTATTCTAAATTTTTTTATAATCATTTTAATGAGTTACAGGGGCTGCCGGACGATACGGCAGGAACATTTCGATTGCTTTCTCAACGTCGGCTTCGTAATATTCCTCATTCATAGGAGTTACCGAATGATACG
>JAZRNC010000127.1:0-8698 GCA_045647965.1 Eubacteriales bacterium
AGAGGGTCCACCTGTACCCATTCCGAACACAGAAGTTAAGCTCTGTCGTGCCGACAATACTTGGCTGGCGACGGCCCGGGAAGATAGGTATACGCCAACATTAGAGGTTAGAGCTTGCTCTAACCTCTAATCATATTCGTACAAATTCCGTGATGCTTATCATTTAGATAAACTTACGGAACCATATTCCTCCATAGCTCTTGCCGGTTACCGACTGAGCTATCGGAACTATATTCCTCCATAGCTCTTGCCGGTTACCGACTGAGCTATCGGAACTATATTCCTCCATAGCTCAGTCGGTAGAGCACCTGACTGTTAATCAGGGTGTCACTGGTTCGAGTCCAGTTGGGGGAGGATAAACAAAGCCTTCGAATATTGTTCGAAGGCTTTGTTTTTTGTCTTTATTCTGGCTTGATACGTGACGCTCATCGGTAAAACATTTGTCCGAGGGGTGTTATTTGAAAAAATATTCTTTATTTTTTATCGCTTTTCAGTATGTTGTATTACTTTTTAAAATATGATTTTTAGGAGATGTCCCTTCGTCCCCATAACCCGATTCGCATTCCGTCGGTTGACAAAGATATGAAGATATGGTATACTGTAGGTAGGTGATTTTTCAAAAAAGGAGCTAAATTAAAGATGGAAAAGAAAATCAGTTTTGAGAAAAAAACGACGCCGCTGATGGGATGGTCGTCATGGAATTCATTGGGTGTCGGTGTAAATAGAGAAGGTGTTCTTGCGCAAATTGATGCGATGGTTGAAACTGGACTTGCGGATGCCGGTTACGAGTACATAAATATTGATGACTGCTGGATGGGCGGAAGAGATACGATCACCGGCAGAGTATTGACCGATAAAGTAAAATTCCCGAACGGAATGAAGGAAATTGCTGATTATGCACATTCTCGTGGTCTGAAAGCGGGAATTTATACGGATGCCGGTGACAATACATGTGAATCATCCAGCGGAAGACGTCTGAATGGCCGTCAGGTTGGCCTTTACCGTCATGAAGAGGATTTGTGGCAATATCTTAGCGACGGCGTATATCGAGATAAATACGCGAGAGAAAATCCTGACGACCCGGGTGTGGAATGTTGGGGATACGACTTTATTAAAATCGACTGGTGCGGCGGTCGTGACCACAACCTCGACAAAGAAACGACGTACACAAAGTACGACAAGATCATTAACGAAATTGAACAACAGACCGGAAAAGATAAGATTCACAATCTTTGCTGTTGGGGATATTGGGGGCCGTGGATGCTCCGCGTTGGCGATTACTGGCGTGCTGGTGGGGATATTTTCGCGAATTTCAATTCCATTCTTGAATGTATTGACACGATGAAAAAATTCGGCCGCTTTACCGTACCCGGTCACTATGCGGATGCGGATATGCTTGAGGTCGGAAACGGGCTCACGCTTGCGGAAAACCGCTCCCACTTTGCGATGTGGTGTATGTTCTCGAACCCGCTGGTGCTTGGTAATGATCTAAGAAAGATCAGCCGTGATGTCATCGATATTGTTACAAATCGCGAACTCATTGAACTTGACGCCGATCCTCTGGCGAGATGTGCCCACCCGGTCAAAACTATCGGAGAAAATGTGGAAGTCTGGTTCAAAAAGTTGGTCGATCCCGATAGCGGTGACGGTGCCGTGGCTCTTTTGAACCGTGGTAACAAAGAAGAAACCGTTACGTTTGATTTTGCGGATATTTGTGTTTCGGGCGAGGTGGAAATGCGAGATCTGTGTAAGCACGAAGATCTCGGAGAGGCGAAACAGATCACGGTAACGATTCCCGCGCACGATATCGTCGTTCTCAAAATCAGAACGGACGAAGGGTATGTGAACGATAACTTTGCCGTATACACCGAAGACGAGATTGAAATTCCGAGAGATAACCCCGAGGTGATCTGCGCGACGACTGCAAAATATTATATGGATAGCTTCGACGCGCTTCTGATTGACGTGAGAACGCAGGAAGAGTATAATGAGTATCATTTGCCCGGAGCGATAAACGTTCCGTATACGCGCCTTATAGCGGCTACGGACGTGATTCCGATGGAAAAGGATACACACATCATCGTCTACTGTATGGGTGAGAAGCGCAGCGCACAAGCGTTCCATGAACTGAAGCGCCTTGGTTATGACAACACGTACATTTTGAACAAAACGGATAATTTCCGCAGTTTGTTTGACATAAAATAACTGCGAAAAAGACATATAATAAAGGCACTTGTGGTTTTTCCATAAGTGCCTTGTTGTTTTATCGGATATTGGATAAATAATTTGTGCTTATCGTGTAATGACTGTGCATTCGCGGATCGTTACTTCTGCGATGGGCTCACCGGGAAGCTCGAGAAGAACGGTTTTCGGGGAGGGAGAATGTAACTCGACGCGGGTGATTTTTCCGTTTTTCCACTCAGCAGATACCGTAATATCTCCCCTTGCGCGAAGCCCACGGAATGATCCGTCGGACAATTTTTCAGAGAGAGCGGGGAGGAGGGAGATTCTGCCGTCGTGGCTTTGCAGGAGCATTTCACAAATACCGGCGCTGCCGCCGAAGTTTCCGTCGATCTGGAACGGCGGATGTGTGTCGAACAAATTCGGAAGCGTGGATTTGGTGAAAAGCAGACGAATATTCTGATACGTTTTTTCGCCGTCACAGAGGCGTGCAAAGAGATTGATAAGCCATGCACGCGACCAACCCGTGTGACCGCCGCCGTTTTTTAAGCGGATCTCAAGAGTTTTTTCTACAGCTTTATAGAGATCGGGCGTGTTTCGGGTGACCGTTGTTCCCGGATACAGGCCAAATGCGTGGGAAATGTGGCGGTGTCCCGGTTCCGGTTCTTCGTATTCCTTCAGCCATTCGAGAAGCTGTCCCTTGGAACCGATTCGAAGCGGCGGAAGGAGAGCGCGTTTTTTCGCGGCAATCTGCGCGTTTTCGGGATCAATTCCGAGAATTTCTTCGCATTTTATGTAAAAATCAAGTAATTCCGAGACGATCTCAATGTCCATCGTGGGAGAGATGGAGGTAGTGATGCTTTTTTTTGCGCCATTTTCTTCAACGTAATAGGCGTTTTCGGGGGATGTGGAAGGGCCCGTGTGGAGGTATCCATCTTTTCCTTCAAACAAATTGTCGATCACGAAATCCGCACACTCGCGAATGAACGGGTACGCCGTAGTACGCAGAAACTGTTTGTTCCCGCTGAAGAGGTAATGTTCCCACATTTGAAAGGCGAGCCAGGTTCCACCATTCGGCCATACACCGTGCGGACCGTCGGCAGGGGCGGCAAAACCATAGATATCCGCTACGTGGTGTACGACGAGACCGCGCGTTCCGTAGCTTTCCTTCGCAACCTTTTTGCCGCCGGGGAGGAGAATGTCGTTCATATAGTCGAACAGCGCTGTGCTGCATTCGGCAATGTTGGCTTCTTCTGCGTGCCAATAATTCATCTGCAGGTTGATGTTGGTGTGGTAATCGGAGTTCCATGCGGCGGCGAGACGGTCCGACCACACGCCTTGCAGATTGGCGGGAAGAGTTCCCGGACGGCTGGAGGAGACGAGAAGGTATTTGCCAAATTGCCAATAGAGCGCGATCAGACCGTGGTCCGTGGCGTCCTCGTCAGCGATGAGGCGATTGAGACGGGCAGGGATCGGTAGAGCGTCGATCTTCGGATCGCTGTCAAACGAAAGGTCAGAGCGGGACATAAGTGCTTGGAAATCGGCGGTATGTTCTTTTTTCAGTTCTTCCCAGCCACGTTCCGTTTGTGTCATCGCGGTTTCCATTGCGCTGTGACGGTCTGTGTGACGGAAGGAAGTGAAAATACCGGTGAATATTTCAAGGTGTGTGGCGTTTTCAACGGTGATTCCTCCATCGACAACGGAGGTCGTACCGTCTGTCACGAGGCGAATGGATACGGTGAACGGATGCTCACCGAATTTTGTATCCACATCCACTGTGATGCTGTCGGGCGTTACACGGTACGAGGTGATGAGTTCACGCCAGTATGAAATATGCGCCGAGAAGTTTTCTTCTGCGGTGTACCTGGCAGCGAGAAGGCGTGTGGGATATGAGGCAAAATATTCTCTCGTGTACGTTTTTTCGTTTTTGTCATACGTTACGGTACAAATTCCGTTTAACAGATCAATATCACGGGAATAATTTTCGCATTCGTTATCGTCGTGGATGGTTACGCGAATCTCTCCCGCGTATTCGTAGGATTTGATTCTCTTAATATCACTTGCAAACTGCGTACACAGATAGTTATGCGCTTCTGCCAGTCGTTCGTTTACCATCAGCGAGCGAACTTCTTTGATTTTTTTGGTAAATTCAGTGCCCGGAGGGGGAATGGGGTCTCCGGCCCAGATGGATTCTTCGTTAAGGATGAGGCGTTCCGTACCCACGGTGCCGTAGATCATCATACCGGCAGATCCGCATCCGATGGGGGAGGCGTTTTCCCATTGATCGGCGCTGTTTTCGAGATGAAGAATATGATTCATAAGTCCTCCTTGTAGTATGGACATTTACGTCATTAGGTGTAGAGTTTCTGAAATTATTTTAACATGGTCATATAGAAAAATCAAGGGAGAAGAAAAGATTTCATAAAAAAGCAGCAGCCCGGTGAAAAAAGCCGTACTGCTGCTTTGGATTCAGTGAACAAATATGAAATATACAAGTACCGCAATGCCGAGGATGATCCGATACCATCCAAACACTTCAAAGCTGTGTCGGCGTACGAATTCCATCAGGAATTTTATGGCGATGAGGGACACCACGAAAGCGGTAACGATTCCGACGGCGAGTGTGAGTAGTTCCACGCCGGTGAACGATATACCAAAACGAACGACGTATTTGGCAATTTTTAAAAGACTTGCGCCAAGCATGACGGGAATGGCAAGGAAGAAGGAAAATTCAGCGGCCGCGGTTCGGGATACACCAACGCTCATTGCACCGATGATGGTCGAACCGGAGCGCGACGTGCCCGGAATCAGGGACAAAAGCTGAAAACATCCAATTTGCAAGGCGGTCGGTGTCGTGATGTCGGAAGCGGTCGTCATACGGAAGCGTCTGTTTTTTCCGAGACGTTCGATCAAGATAAAGACGACTCCGTAAAGGATCAGCGTAGCTGCAACGACAACGTAGTTATAGAGATATTTATCAAGCAGATCGTCGAAGAGAATTCCGACGATGGCGGCAGGGATCGCTGCGATCACGATGCGTCCCCAAAGAGTCCACGTGGATCTCTTTTCGATATCGGATTTTTTCGCTGACCACGGATTGAGTTTGTCAAAATACAGAACGAGGACGGCAAGGATCGATCCGAACTGAATCACTACGCGGAACATTTCCATAAACTGTTCCGATACGTTGAGAGGGAACATTTCGTCGAAAATGATCATATGTCCCGTACTGGAAACGGGGAGCCACTCGGTGATTCCCTGTACGATACCGATGAAAAAGGCTTTCAGAAGATCAAACATATACCCACCTCATTATCCGAGACGCAGAATATCCCCAACGTGCACTTCAAAGGGGACTTTCAGTCGGAAATACATTGAAGGGTGAGGGGCGGATTCGATCGGTTCACCGCTCTGGCTTCTCAGCGTATCTGCTGCGAATGCTCTGCCGATTTTACCGGGAGAGATGAGCTCCACCGTATCGGTGCGGCAAACTTTGTTTCGCTGAATGAACAAGACGTCGTATGTACCGTCGTCAGCGGGAGTTACCTCAACGGCGGTAGCGATGTACGCTTTTTCGCGGATATATCCAAGATTTGTGACGGTATTGGCATCTTCGCTCGGGGAAGTGAAGAAGAATCCCGTACCGTATTCGCGGTGGCTTACTCCCGCAAGCTCGCTGCCCCATTCCTCACGGAATCGGTATGCGGACGGGTCGCGGCGGTATTCGTCAATCGCAAGACGGTAGGTATTCGTGACAACAGCCGTGTAATACGCACTTTTTACTCTGCCTTCGATCTTATAGCTGGAGATGCCCGATTCTTCGAGTTCGGGAATGTGTTCGATCATACACATATCCTTCGAGCTCATAAAGAACGTTTCGCCGTTTTCCTCTTCTGCTGAGACAACGGAGGGGATATCGGGACGGTTGGCTTCGCCGAGATCAATGGCGGTGGGAGAATACTTCCAGCGGCAAGACTGCGCACACGCGCCGTGATTGGCGTCACGCCCGGTGAAATAGTTCGACAAGAGACAACGGCCGCTGTAAGCGATACACATCGCCCCGTGAATGAATGTCTCAAGTTCCAGCGAATCGGGAATAGCGGCGCGGATCTCACGGATATCAGCGAGGGATAATTCTCTTGCCAGGACAACGCGTTTTGCGCCGAGCTTGTGCCACGCGAGACAAGCCTGAGCCGATACGGCGCTTGCTTGGGTTGAAATGTGGATCTCAAGTGTGGGGGCAATCTCTCGCACCGTCATAAGTACGCCAAGATCCGCGACGATTATGGCGTCCACACCAATGGTGGCGAGAAAACGGATATAGTTACGCAGTTTTTCGTATTCTGAGGTGTGCGGCATTACGTTGACGGTGACGTAAAGCTTTACGTTCCGATCGTGACAGTATTCGACCGCACGAACCAGTTCTTCGCGATCGAAATTGGTGGATGCCGCGCGCATTCCGAAGTTCTTTCCTGCGAGATAAACGGCATCGGCACCGTACAGAACGGCGGATTGTAATTTTTCAAAATTTCCTGCCGGAGACAAAAGCTCCGCTTTTTTATTCCATCCCATATCAGAAGTCCAGACAGAGACGGGATTCTACGACGCTTCTGACATACGAAGCGGCTTCGAGATGGAGGGGATTCTTCTGATAACCGTCAAGTGCTTCCACAGATTCAAACGTAGAATCGAGCATCATATCGGCATTCGAGGAAGGAAGACGGTCGGTGATCACTTCCAGACGGATCATTCCATCGATCTTTCCGTTCAGGGATTCCAGACGGCATTTCGCTTCTTTTCTTGCGGTAGCTTTCTCTTCTTCGGTAAGAGATTCTTTCAGCTTCCATAAAATAATGTGCTTTACCATAGTAGTATCTATCCTTTCGGTTGTAGAATCAGACGTTCATAATAACGGGGAGGATCATCGGTTTACGCTTGGTTTTGTTGTAGAGATACTTCGAGAGGGCATCTTTGACGTTGGTTTTCATCTGCGTCCATTCGGTTACGCCGGCATCGAGCGTATCGCACAGAACACCGCGAACGAGTTCACGGACATTTTCCATCAGTTCTTCGCTCTCACGGACGTATACGAAGCCGCGGGAGATGAGGTCAGGACCGGATACGATCGTGGCTTCATCCACGTCAACGGTGGCTACGACAACGATCAAACCATCCTGAGCGAGATGACGGCGGTCGCGGAGGACGATATTGCCAACGTCACCGACACCGTAACCGTCAACGAGCATACGGCCGGACGGAACGGTACCGTTTTTCTGACAGGAATGTCTATCGAGCTCGAGAACCTGACCGATATCGCAAATGAAAATATTCTGCGCATCCATACCCATATATTCGGCGAGTTCCTTGTGCTGCATCAGATGGTGGTATTCGCCGTGAATGGGCATAAAGAATTTCGGTTTTGTGAGTGCGTGGATCAGCTTGAGCTCTTCCTGGCAAGCGTGTCCAGAAACGTGCACGACCGCTTCGTCGTGATAAACGCTGACACCCTTTTTATACATTTCGTTGATGATGCGGCTGACGAGCTTTTCGTTTCCGGGGATGGCGTGCGAGGAGAGGACGACGAGGTCGTTCGGCGTGAGCTCAACCTGGGAGTGATCCGAGAACGCCATACGGTACAGTGCCGACATCGGTTCTCCCTGCGATCCTGTCGTAATAATGGTCACCTGATCGAGGGGATAACGTCCGATATCCGAGATATCGATCAGCACTTTGTCCGGCACTTCCATATAGCCGAGACGAACGGCGGCACCGACGACGTTTATCATGCTTCGGCCGGTGATGGCTACTTTTCGCCCGAATTTCACGCTGGAGTTTATGATCTGCTGTACTCTGTGGACGTTTGATGAGAACGTAGCGATAATGATACGGCGATCCGTGTTTGTCATAAAAATATGATCGAGGGAAGCGCCGACCTTTCTCTCGGACGGGGTGAATCCTGCGTGATCGACGTTGGTACTTTCGCACATCAGAAGGAGAATTCCCTCGCGGCCGTACTCGCCGATGCGGGTGAGGTCCATCATTTCGCCGCCGATGGGAGAAACATCAAGCTTGAAGTCTCCGCTGTGGAGAATGACGCCCTCCGGTGTACGAATCGCGATCATACAAGAATCGGCGATGGAGTGGTTGGCGCGGATAAATTCACATTTGAACACGCCAAGGGAGAGGATGGTGCCCGCCTCTACGGTAATGAGTTCGCGCTGACCGAGCAAACGGTGTTCGGCAAGCTTGCTTTCAAGAATACCGAGGGTGAGCTTCGTTCCGTATACGGGAACGTCGATCAGTTTTAACAGATACGGGAGACCGCCGATGTGGTCCTCGTGACCGTGAGTCAGCACTATTCCCCTCACCTTCGATGCGTTAGCCTCAAGATAAGTAACATCGGGAATTACCAGGTCAACACCGGGCATTTCCTCGTCGGGGAAAGCGAGACCGCAGTCGATAACCACGATATCGTCGCCACACTCGACAGCCGTCATATTTTTACCTATTTCAAGCA
>JAZRNC010000128.1:0-3297 GCA_045647965.1 Eubacteriales bacterium
GAGGGTCAGGGCACAATCGGTGGTTTTGCAGTCGGGGAATCCGATGAAAAAAGCGAAAAAAACGCGATGGTGTAATTTCATCACCGTTTTTTCCGCACATATAATGTAAGAAAACACAATGCCCCAATGGCGCAGAACCGAATAGGCAAGCAGTCGGGGCGGTAATTTTATGGAGAACAAGTGAAATATGAAAAAGATTACTGGCTTGAAAGAACAGATTTTACTGCTTGCCGCCGTGTCCGGTGAGCTTTCCGATACCGCAGTCAGACGGCTCCACCCGTCATACGGATACATCAGCAACTGTCTCAGCGGACTGCGGGAAGACAACCTGCTCCGAAAAATCAACGAGGATAAAATGACCGGATACAAACTGACTGTCAAGGGAAAGCACTATATCTCGCAGTCGTATCCCGAAAAATTCGCAGACTTTATCGCAGGCGGCGTTGGTACGGATAAAGTACGCTTGGATCCAATGCACCGACAGCGGTATCATCGGATTGCGGAAACGGTTGTGATGATGCACAGGCTTGGTATCGCAGTCCTGCCGGGAGACAAACCGCCGCTCTATGCCTCTCCCCTCGCAGTCGATCGCAGTCTCTCACAGCCGCTTTTCTACCTGTCCCATGAGGCAAAGGACATGGGAGAGAACGGGATCAAGATCAACAATGCACGCTTTACGGGACTTCTTCGGAGTGGTGGCGGAGATTACCTGCTGTACAACACCTGCAGTATTCCGCTGAAGTGGGAAGAGATGTCGGAGTACCGTGCGTTGGAGCTGCTGCAGAGTGAACTGCGTACAACACTTCATCCGATTATGCTGGGACATACCATGGATGTGGCGTATGATCTGCTGATGGGAAATGCGAAGAAGAACAGCACCTGCTACAAGGTTACGGGAATACTCCCCTGTATGCACTATATCCCGTTCGATGAAAATGGCGAATTCCTGATGCGGATGGGATTTCTCAGTGGCTGTCTTAGCGCGCTGAAAACGGCGCTTCTGAAGGATAGCATACAGAAACCGAATTCGGATTGGTACTGCGATGGATTCACATCCGACGGAAAGCCGATCCTGTATGCCTGTGATTTCGATATGCAGAGGATTTACGCCTATCGGAACAAGCTGGACATGGATCGGCTCGGCGGTGTGGTGTATTGCTTTGATTTTCAGGTGGCAGTATTGGAGAGGTATTTCGAGGGGCTTGGTGTGGCGTACCGGGTGCTTGAAAAGAAGAAGGTGGAGGAGAAGTTTGAGACGAGTCCGGGACAAGGGTGGTGAATGGACGACTTGTCACTCACTTCAAATTCGAGTTCTGTTCAAAAAACGCGTTATTGTTTTCGTAACTGTGTTCTGTTATAATAAAGCTACCGAACCGGAACGGAATAATTGTGCAGAGGAAAACAGCAGTATGAAATCTATCGGAGAAAAGATAAAAGAATACAGACAAAAGAACCGCATGACGCAGGAACAGCTGGCTTCATGTTTGAATGTTACATTCCAAACTGTTTCAAAATGGGAAACCGGAGTATCAAGCCCTGATCTGTCTTTAATTATCCCTATTACGAAAATTTTCCATATTTCTGCCGATGATCTGCTTGGTGTCAATGATGTCGAATCGGATAAGCAATATGATGAACTCAAACAGGCATATTATCATACTTTTCATACGGAAGATTTTGCAGAACGCCAAAGAATATGTGAACTTGCGGTATCTGAATATCCCGGAGATATGAAGTGGCTGATTGATCTCGCATGGGTGGTATCCAATCGTTCTTTTGAATATGAAGATAATAACAAACATATTGCAGAGCAAGAGAAAGCCATCAAACTGTTCGATGCCGTTGTAAAAAACTGTAAGGACGATATTATCAGAAGTGAGGCAATAGAAGTGATTACACAGCTGCTCGGTTGGAGAGGACGCAAAGACGAGGCGAGGAAGTATGCGGAAATGCTTCCCGAAAGAACAATACGCTCTCGTAATATGGTTTGGGAAAACGTTTTGGATGGCGATGAACTGATCCAATTTAAGCAAGAAAGAATCATGGGTAACATGGAAGGTATGCTTTGGGATCTGTCGTTGATGCCAACAGTATATACTGACCTTATCCGAGATATTGTCAGTGTGATGTTCCCCGATGGAAATTATATTGAATTCAATCACAATTTGTATTACGCTGTAAGAAGGAAAATCAATCGTATTCTTAAGCAGGAGCAAAATGCATCGGCAGATCAGATTTGTGATTTGCTGACGGAAATGAAGTCGTACGCAAAAGCCTATGATGAGATTGTTTTCTCGAATCCCGGAGTTTACAAATATACGGCTCCCTGGTTTGACCACATTGAAAAAGATACTCGCGAATGGCTTGGAAACGAGGGTGAGCCGATGATGCAGGATTTCAGAGAATATCTTAAGGATTCACAGTTTGATAATTTCCGAAATTACGAGTTCTTTGATTTGCTGAAGTCGTAATTAAACCAATTGTATTCAAATGAATAAATAACAACACCGCCGGGAGTAACCGTAATGGCTGCCCTCGGCGGTGTTGTGTATATTAGTCCGCGGTATTGGAGAAGCATTTAGAGGGGGCGTGGCGTACAGGGTGCTGGATAGAAAGAAAGTGGAGGAGAAGTTTGATGCAAAACCGGAGTTAATGTATCATTTCAAGAAATAGATTATTTCTCATTTTCACAAATCGGTTTCAGCAGAGGGGATGAACGATCGTTTTCGTTCCATGCAAACGAATTTTGGTAATAAATCTGCTCATTTAGCAGAGCAAAAAGAGCAATCAAACCGATTTGCTGGCGGTAGAACCATATGCGGGTAACCTTACCGTCAATGGAAATATCCCGAGAAGATACTGTACGGAGTTTCTGTAGTTTTTTCAATGTTTCTTCGGCGTTGTCAAGGCCAAACTGTTCGGCAGCATAAGATTCATCGAAAGAAAATTCATTAGGAAGATGAAACAAAGAAAACAATGTATTCAATGCCGGCTGATCTGCTAATACGGAAAATACTTCACGATACCGTTCTTCCGGCTTCAATACGGCTCCCCATCCATCTTCAGGCTCACAGAATACCGCCCAGAAAGGCAATTCCTGTCGGAGTGAAGCGATGGTGAAGCCGGTTTCTGCGGTGTTCAGTATCGAACTGAAATCTTTAAAGCCATCGCGTATCCAATTTTCCCACATGCTTCTACTGCTGTCTTTATGAAAGGAATTCTTCCCCAGTATATCCGCAATCAAAGAAACGGTTCGTATTCCGTTTATTCTTTCCTCTTTCGGCAGTGCTTGCAGAT
>JAZRNC010000129.1:0-2703 GCA_045647965.1 Eubacteriales bacterium
TACCACGGCAGCGCTGTTGATACTTTCTCTGCACTGAATGCGAAGCCAGAAGCCGCAGATCGCACAGATAAGACCTTCTATGTCGATAGCGAAAACAACAAGATTTATATTTACACCAATCGGTTCTCCACTTATGCCATCGGTTACGATGTACCCGATCAGTTGGATGATTCTTTCTATGACAGATGGATGATGTCACTTATGATGCTCTTAAATCAGAAATTCGACATTACAGCATCTGCATCCGAAGGAGGTTCCATCACACCTGCGGGCACTTCTGTTGTGAAGTACGATAAAAACATCACCTACACCATCACGCCTGACGATGGTTATATGATCGCAGATGTGCTGGTGGACGGTGAATCCATCGGAGCCGTCGGTGAATATACCTTCAAGCGTGTACGGAAAGACCACAGTATTACTGCAGTTTTCGAGAAAATGCCGTGGGTAAATCCCTACACGGATGTGTCTGTGAATGATTGGTTCTACGAAGACGTCGCCTATGCGAGCGAAAATGGGTTGATGAACGGTACTGCCGATACACAGTTCTCACCCGACACAGCACTGAACCGAGCGATGCTGGTAACGGTTCTGTGGCGCCTTGAAGGAGAACCTGTGGTAAACTACATCATGCCTTTCGCAGATGTTCCCGCTGAAAAATGGTACACCGAAGCGATTCGCTGGGCTGCTGCTGAGGGAATCATCAACGGTTACGAAGACGGCACCTTCCGTCCCGAAAATGAAATAACCCGTGAACAGGTGATGGCGATTTTCCATCGTTATTCTTCCTGCAAGAAGCTGGACATTGACATTATCAATCCGATGATTCTGCCGTATGAGTATAGCCTGTGGGCAGAAAACGATATCATCTGGGCAGAAACAGTTGGTCTGCTGGATGAAATCGGCAAGGACTTCTTGGATATGACAGCAATCGCTGACCGTGCGGAAATCGCGGCATATCTGAGACGTTTCTGCGAGAACGCAGGAAAGTAAATTCATAAATACCGGTGAGATAAAGTGTCCCACCGAAAAATAAAAGATGACTGCACAGCAACAAATTGTGCAGTCATCTTTCTCCTATTCGGTTTGTACTATTTCTCCGATAAGGATATCGCCCTTTTTGCTCGTACTCCTTTTCTATACTGCCGTGTAGTAGCATAGCCTCCCTCCGCCTCCATCTCCGATGGCGGAAGGTGGCACGCGAAGCGTGACGGGAGGAGCCTACGTAACATTGAGTTTGTTGTAACGCGCTCTCCCTCACCCGACTCCGTCGGGAGCGCACTAGCGCAGTCTGTGAAACCCTCCCGGAGGGAGCCTATTTGTGCGCCCCGAATGTCCATCTGTTTTTTCTCGCAAGCACTGTACTTGTAGACATAAAACCAAAACCCCGCCGGGGGCGGGGCAAAAGAAAAATTTACGAATAATCTTTCTTATTTCCTGCTAATGGCTCATATTCTGCAAGAAGTTTTTTTATTTGAGGAGTATCCTTTACCTTCTCATAAACACCCCAAGAGCGCAGACAATCTATTTGTCGAGCAATCATATTGGCTTCGGTGGACGAGTTGGTCTTTGATCTATCGAAAACCTTTTCTTTTACCAAGAATGATGTGTGCTTTGTGATTTTAGGAAGATTATCATAAGCTTTAGCGTACTTGAAGCCCAACTCATAGTTTTCAAACGCCTTATTAAGATCATTTATCATTACGTATCTGTTGGCGATCCAAAAATATAGATCGCTCAACTCTTGATTATAAAAGCCATAATCTCCATTGTCGAAAATCATTTTCAACAAATCAACCGATTTGTGCAAATGTTTGATCTGCTCTGCGGGCGAAAGATCTTCTGATGTAACAGCCATATTTCGAATTTTAACAGAAAGCATTTGTGTTAAGTCAAAAACATTTTCTCGTATCTGACCCCACCATTCATCCATTACATGAATACCGTCATTCATTACAAAAGAGTGTTCAAGCTCCTCGCCTACGGTCATCCAGTAGTCTGGAAAACGCATTGCCGTTTCAAGTGCTTTCTCCTTTTGCCCGTCAAGAAAATAAAGACCGCCTATGATCGAAAGTGCAGCATATCTTGTTTTATCAATATTACATTCATCAAGAACACATTCGCATAAATGATATAATTCGTTCTTGTGGACTTCATATCCGAAGGGCTCTTCGCGATAATGGGGATCATAGTTCAATTGCCACATATACAGTTCAATGATTCTCCAATCGTTTGGAAATTCGTTGTATGCTTTTGTAATCAATTCAAAGCGGTCGAACTCTTTTCCAAGTGCGGCAAGACGGTTGGCTTCATCGATGTACTGTTTGATTTTTTCTTCGTTTTTGGCTGCATCCAGTCCCAACAGTTCATCGGTTGACACGCCGAAATAGGATGCCAACGGAATCACCATAGCGATGTCGGGAAATGTTTCGTTTCTTTCCCATTTTGAAACTGCCGCTGTTGAAACGTGCATACGGTCAGCAAGTGTTTCTTGTGTAATGCCTTTTTTCCTGCGAAGGCGTTTGATATTTTCTCCAATATAAAGTTGCATATAGTTTACCTCGTTCTAAAAATTGAAGCACCGGTGTTTCTGACTATATTATATATCAAAAAAGATAGTCTTGCAAGATACAGACACGAAACGCGATTTAACTGTGAGTTGAAATTTTTAATTACAACATACCAAAAACGGCATAGCCAATA
>JAZRNC010000130.1:0-2278 GCA_045647965.1 Eubacteriales bacterium
TATCAAGAACACGGCAAATGTCGGAAATCAGCGTAATGTTGGGATAGGACACACCTCGTTCCCATTTGCTCACTGCACCCTCGGTCACAAACAGCAATTCCGCCAAGTCCTTTTGAGAATAGTTTTTCTCGGTTCGTTTGGCTTTTATGAACGAGCCGAATGTTTTTTTGTCGGTCATATCGGTTCACCTCTGCCCATCATTTTACGGAAAACAAGCTGAGCCGTCAATGGACTGTCAAGCCACCCCGTGTTTTGTGGATCTGCAGTAAATTTGGGTTTACGCAGCAGGCTTTCCCTCTGCATCTATTATGTCAATCTTGAAAATCTTAGCCAACTGCAACGGGTATGATTCCAAAATTTCTCCGCTAAATTCTACACGGACATAATTATCCGTTACGATTGAGGGATTATTGGCAAGGACATCCGCAATCTGTTCGGCTGAAACCACCACCGCATCACCTACGGATGCTCCACAATTGCCTTTATCGGTTACTTCAACCAGCAGTGTTGTTCCTTTGATTTCAACCACCTTGGCAACGAAGAACGCCCCCGTTTCATCGAACGGAACATCCTGATTGGACTTACAGCCAATCAAACCGATCACGCAGACCAATGCGAAAATAAATGCTATCCATTTTTTCATGCCATCGCATCCCTTCGTTCAATTCAAATCTATCTAACTAAATTATAGTTTGCAAGCTGCTCAAAATCAAGATGCGGTATTTCGAAAAATAAGCTCCCACAAAAATCTGTGGGAGCTTGCATTTTTGCAGTTTGACAGTTACTTATTATTGGAGAATACATCCGCAACTTCACTGATCGTTATATAGGCAAGAGGGTCAATGTCATGAACCATTTCCTTCATTCTTACGATCTGGTAGCGATTTACTACAAAATACAGCATGGATTTCGGCTTGTTGGAATAGCCGCCTTTTGCATCCAAATAGGTTACACCACTGCCAAACATCTCACATAATTTTTCGCAAATTTCTTGCGGATGTTCCGTGATAATGATCGCACATTTTGCTCTGTCAATACCGTCTACAATAAAGTCAATGGTTTTTAATGCCGCCGCATAGGTCACCACAGAATAAAGCGGTAAGATCCAGCTTCCAAGCACCAAACCACATACGACATAAAGCAGCACATTGTATATCATTACAAACGAGCCGACAGTAATGCCCAGTCGTTTTGAAAAAATTACTGCCATGACTTCGATGCCGTCCATAGCACCGCCATAACGAATTGCGATACCGCTTCCGATTCCAGAGATCACGCCGCCGAACAGCGCGCAAAGCAACAGATCCGTGCCTGCCAACGGAGATGCCAGCTTGACATCAATGGGAAGCACATCGGTTATTAGCCAAGCACAAACGGAATAAATGCAAACCGCGTAGATCGCATAGATCGTAAACAACCAGCCTTGCTTTTTAAGACCAAACAGGAACAGCGGAATATTGAGCACTACAAGAAAAATGGACAGCGTAAGATATTGCGGCGTTACTTGATCCAAAAGTATGGCTGTGCCCGAAATGCCACTGTCGTACAGATTAACAGGCATCAGGAAAATAGTGATACCAAAAGCGTTAACAATACCGGCAATGGTGAGCATTATGATGTTTGTTATTCGTAGTTTTCTGCGATGCATAATTGCCTCCTCTAAAAGCAAATCGTCAAATTTCAATCTATCTAATGGAATTATACCTTGAAAACTGATTGAAATCAAGATGCGGCGTTTTGAAAATAATAAGCTCCCACAAAAACTCTGTGGGAGCTTGCTTTTACCGTTCGACAAATTGGAATTTGTTGAATCGTTTTGCTGTTATTACGAGGTGCCCATACGGCCTTTTCCCGACAAATACATATCTACCATTTCCATAGGGTCACAGCCATTGATTTCCTCAATCACAATGTTATCCCAAATTTCTAGAAGGGATTTACCATCAAAAATCTTGGCAGACGAAAATTCTTCAAAAGTTGGATAATCGTATGCATTATCCCCATCAGGTGTAAGGCCATACCAAAAAACATCTTTCTTTGTTTTCTCATCTGGCATTTTCCCCATCCAACTATAATCAAACTTTTCGCTCTCTTTTACTGAAAATAGTATTTCAATACAGGAGCGGCCTTTTGTATCAAAGGACATTAGTTTTTGAAATAACTCAAAAGTCATAGCATATCCTCCCTTCGTCAAATTCAAGTTTTTCTAACTGAATTATAGCTTGTAAGCCGTCCAAAATCAAGACAGGGTATTTTGGAAAAATAAGCGCCCACAGAG
>JAZRNC010000131.1:0-4869 GCA_045647965.1 Eubacteriales bacterium
CTATTTCCTTCCACTACGGTCTCAAGACCGGTGACCTCATTGGTAACTGCATGAAGCCCGGTACAGCAAACGCAACTACTGAATTCGCTTCCTTCATCGCAGAATGGCAGACAAAGGATATCGAATACATGAACGGTATCAACGCTGCATTCCACGGCCAGCCTCAGAAGGATCTTTACGCATCCATTTACAACTAATAATTGTAAAACAAATAAAAAGAAAACACCCTCGGGTGTTTTCTTTTTTTGTCTATCCCTCCGCCATAGTGCACGGGAATAGTATATGGGAAATGAAAAACCCCCACAAGGAGGGGGAGTGGTATCTATATAGCGACGGGGTTTGGCGTCAGAGCCGCGAGGTGATTCTTCAGTTCAACAAGCCCACCCGTGAAAACGGTGGTAAAACAATCCATACTCAGAAAATCCGCAGGACGCATGAGGGCGGAGTTCTTCGGCAGAGAGACAACGTGACATTCTTCAAGTAGCTTGGCAATAAACTGAGAGCAGAAGTACTTGCCGTGTCTCTCAAACGGTATGTGGAGTTTGCAGGCGAGCAGACCGATCACGCTGTATTGGTAATGGCGCTTGCGGCAAAGCATTTGTTCGATTTTGGCTTGCATCACTTCATACACGTCGTCGGTCACGTCGAGCGTCAAAAGAGAACACGGGATATCGTTTTGTCTGCGGAAGAAGCCGAGATTGAGTTTTTCTTCCACCAGTCCTGCCGGCAGGGGAAAACGGGAATATCTTCTGGCAAAACTGTACATTGTACTGAGACTTGGATCAAACGCCAGAGAAGAGTGCGTGTACGGGTCGTTGGTGAAGTGCCCGATGATCCGCGACGTGAGAGTAGAGGATTTGGTAAGCAATATGTAAACGGTCTTCATGAATTCTCCAAAAGAACATCAAATAAATAACTACTTATATTATTATACTTCATTTGCGACGCGTTGTCAAGAAGAGTGGAGGCGTGAGATAAAAAGCATTTGCAGATTCAAAGTCGTTTCGCTTGATTTATCGTGAAAAAATTCAGTTATTCTGATCTTTTTTTGAAAAAAGTGTTGCAAAATGAAAAAATATGTGGTATAATTATTCACGATGTGATTTTAATATACATCTATCGTACGAGTAGAAATTGTCAGGAAAGACGGGTAACCGCACCGAAGGAGTAACGCTCTCAGGTGTCCGTAGTCGGATAGAGACTGATAATGGATCGTACTCTGGAGAAGCTCACTGCGCGTGAGTGCCGAAGGGGCAAGGATTTATCCCAATCTCTCAGGCAAAAGGACAGAGGAAAGATGGACCGATTTTTCGGTTATTTTCATTTTGTACCGCGCGGGACTGCTTTTTGTAGTCCTGTTTTTTGTTCAGTGACTTTCCGAAAATAAAATATTTTTTTCAGAAAGGGTTACAAACCTATGGAAGCATTTTTTTCAAAAGTTGCCGAGATTAACGGCGTAATCAACGATTTCGTCTGGGTAAAGCTCGGTCTCGTTCTCCTCATTGCAACAGGTATTCTTATGACCTGTATCACAAAGTTTTTCCAAGTATCCCATATCGGACATTGGTTCAAGAATACACTTGGTTCGATGTTCCGTAAGGATGTATCCGGTCACACAAAGGATAAGTCCATCTCGCAGTTCCAGTCCCTCTGTACGGCTCTTGCCGCAACGGTCGGTGTTGGTAACATCGCCGGTGTTGCTGCAGCAATCGTATCCGGTGGTCCCGGTGCGGTGTTCTGGATGTGGGTGGCTGCATTCTTCGGAATGATGACGAACTATTCCGAAAACATCCTCGGTATTTACTTCCGTCGTAAAAACAACGTTGACGGCTGGTCCGGTGGTGCGATGTACTATCTCCAGGACGGTCTTGGTGGATACAAGGGCTGCAAGGTAATCGGACGTATTCTCGCGATCCTCTTTGCGATCTTTGCGCTCCTCGCATCCTTCGGTATCAGTAATATGGGTCAGGTTAACAAGATCGTTGCGAACATTGAGTCCGCATTCCCGATCAAAGCTCTCACCGATATCCCCGTTGGCGGCGTTACCCTTTACTCCGTGCTGATCGGCGTAGCACTCCTCATTCTTACGGCTGTTATCGTAATCGGCGGTCTCAAGAGAATTGCTGAATTTGCGGAAAAAGTCGTTCCCGTAATGGTTGTGCTCTATGTTGTTTGTTCTTTTGTTATTATTTTTGCAAACGTAGGACAGATCGGCTCCGCATTTGCATCCATTTTCAAGATGGCGTTCACCGGCGAAGCAGTATGGGGCGGTACGCTCGGCTTCATCATCGCAGAAGCGATCAAGCAGGGCTTCAAGCGCGGTGTATTCTCCAACGAAGCAGGTCTTGGTTCTTCCGTAATGGTACACTGCAACTCCAACGTTGTTGAACCCGTACGTCAGGGTATGTGGGGTATCTTCGAAGTATTTGCAGATACTATGGTTGTATGTACAATGACAGCTCTCACCATTCTCACATCCGGCGTTATCGACCTTTCCACCGGTGCATTGGCTGCCGGTACATCCGGAGATGCTACTCTCGTTGCCAGCGCATTTGATACCGTATTCACATTCGGTGGTGTTCGCGTTGGTAGTATGATGATCGCGATCATGCTCTTCCTCTTCGCGTTCACAACCGTTCTTGGCTGGTCCCACTACGGTACAAAGGCGTGGGAATACCTCTTCGGTACGAAGTCCACAATGATCTACAAGGTGATCTTCACCGTTATGATTATGTCCGGTGCGCTGATGACTTCCTCTCTCGCGTGGGATATCTCCGATACCTTCAACGGTCTGATGATGATCCCCAACCTTATCGGTGTGGCAGCTCTCTGTCCGCTGGTTATGAAGCTCACCAAGAACTACATTGACAGACATCTGAAGAACAAAGATGTGAAGCCGATGCTCAACTTCGACCCTGAGGTTCAGGCAGAAGAAGAAGTACGTCTTTCCAAAGAAGAAGATAAATAAGATAAAACGGCAGAGGTATTTGATCCTCTGCCGTTTTTGTATGCCTCACTCGATCGATTATTCTTCCGTGTCTGAGTTCGTATGCTTCATATCGATCATACTTTCACAGAACAGATAGGATGCGACGGAAATGGCGGAAGTAACGATCCCCGCGATCTGTGCGTACTCGTTTTCGCCGATTCCAAACGCCGCGGAAATGCCGACGATAATACCTGCCATCGCCGTCCAGAATTTTCTGGAACTGAGTTTTTTCAGTAAAGTTTTCATACGTTGTCTCCTTTCTTTGTGTTTGTGTAAGCTCGGTGCAAAAAGACAAGCATTTCTTCGCGTGTGACGGGTTGTCTGAGTTTTAGCTCTCCATTTCCGTAGCCGAGCAGAATTTTGTTGTCAATGGCCCATTCGACTGCCTCTTTCGCCCAGGGATATGGGATGGAGTCGCTGTCTTTTTCACTTGGTGGGGAATATACGAATCCGTTTTCGTTTGGGATTCCGAGAAAATCCGCAGGACAGATCGGCGTGCCGTTTTGTCTCACCTCAAAATGCAGATGAGAACCGGTGGAGCGTCCGGTAGAGCCCTCGATTCCAATTACCTGACCGGCGGAAACCGTATCCCCGGTTTTGACTTTTCTCTCCGACAGGTGGCAGTAGTAGATCACCTTGTCCCCCGTGACAATGGCGATGTAATTGCCCCATTCCGACGTTCGGTTCGTCGGATCCGTGATGATTTGCGATTGTACGACGTAACCGTCCGTTACGCTGAGGATTTCTTTGCTTTCTCCGACAAGGTCGAGGCCGTTGTGGGTGCTGCTCGGCTTTCCGCTGATCGGGTCCGTACGAAGACCAAAGTTGCTTGTGATTTTAAAATTCGAGCGATATGGCATAGTCATAGTTCATACTCTCCTTCGTGAAGTGATTCCGGCATTGCCAATAATTTTTCGTACAGAGAAGTTGCCACGTCGTTCCCACCAAGATTGTGGTAGGAGTGGTACATTCTCTTGTGTGATTCTTTCGCATAGATCGGGCAGTACATCAGCGCAGAATACCGCTCGTGGCAAGCAATGATCTCCGCGCGAAGCAGGCACTGTACGCCCTCGTGAATCGCTCGTTCTCTGCGGCGCAGCATTTTTATGTAGGTGGCAATTCCCGAGACCGCCGCGCCCAGAATGAAGGGGATCGCCCATTTTAGTAATATTTCTGTCATTGTGTCTCCTTTCATCTTCCGTAGTGCGATTATACCACACCGAGCGGGGATTTGTCGTCCCATCTTTGTCCCACGGAAAGAGAAAAACACGCTTCTCCACAGAGAATTTTTGTCTCCCACTTGCGTATAATGGGGGAATATGTTATAATATATATAATAAAGTAAGAGAACAAGATTGGGGTGATTTTGTGGCATACTGCTACAACTGTAGAACGGAAATTCCGGATAACGATAAAACCAGACTTTGTGATAGATGTAAGACGATTATTTTGCCGTTTGTAAAGCTGATGAATGCCTCGACATCATCGGCTGTTCGGCGGCTTCTTTCCAACGAACGCAATCTCAGAAATATCGGTGTTACCGATGGGGGAATGGAATATCTTCTCCGCGTATGCGAATTGCACGATAAAAAGAGACTGACCGAAAAAGCGGCGCAGATATCGGCAATGAGCGCAGAAGAGGGAATGGCTCCCCCGCCGATGCCCGAGGTGGTGAGCGCACCGATCAGTGCCCCGCCGTCACCGACGACGGAAGTCGAGGACGATGAGGAGTTTTATGAGCCGAAATCGTTCGTTTGGCATATTGTTTGTGCGGTTGTAATGCTCCTTTGCGGCGTGGGTATGCTCGGATATTTCATCTATGAGGGAATTGCTTCCGATACATATCGTTTTGTTACGCTGTTTGGTAGTGTTGGCTTCTT
>JAZRNC010000132.1:0-10186 GCA_045647965.1 Eubacteriales bacterium
GGCTACGATCCGACTTGGGACAGAATCTTCGGAAACGGAAGAATATCCGGAGTCCGATGAGGAAGAATCAAATGATGATGCGACATATCCTGATGGCAAAAACGAAGATGGAAAGGAAAATACGGATAACCAAAATCCGAGCGAATCGGGGGACATATCCACAGATGGTGGAGAGGGATCAGGCAGCCAGAGTGGCGGAAACGATGTTTCTGACAACGATCCGGCGGACAAACAACCTTTCGATTGGACGGAGCTGTTCAAAAAAATGTTTTGGGTTATTCTGTTCATCTTGCTGCCCATAACGCTCATTTCTCTGCAGGCAAAAATACGTGCATTCATTGCATGGAAAAAGTGGAATACGGGGGAGGCCAATGCTATGGCGATTGCTCGCTGGAAACAGTCTCGGCGTTTTGCTAAACGGATGAAAATGGATTTCCCGAAAGAACTCGAACAACTTGCTATGAAAGCAAGATTCAGCCAGCATATTTTGACGGCGGAGGAGCTTTCCAAATTCGATTCATTCCGTCAGAGCGTATGTGACGAGATAAACAAGATGAAGTTTTATCAGAAATGGTGGATACGCTGGGTGTATGCAATACCTTTTAGATAAGCTAAATAAAAAAAGATTCCTCGGTTATGTTATTATTTTTTGTTGTGAATTTTGTCCTTATAGTAAATAACATTTTGTATGATGCAGGCGAAACAATTTGAATGGAGAAGAACGATGAATGATCACCAATTGAAAATTAACTGGAAAAATATTTTGATTGTGGGAATGGCGGTACTTTTGCTCATTCTCCTCATTACCAATGCAAACCGGGCAAATGAAATGGAATACCTGAATAACCGTATCAACAATCTGACATCGGAACTAAATTTAGTGCGAAACGATATCCGTTCGATCTACAATAATGTTGATGAACAGATGAAAAAACAAGCGAGTCTGCTCACAAGCGTTGATTATGCACTTGGCGAGCTTGATACAAAGAATCAAACCATTGATGTTCAAATCAAAGTCGTTCCGAAAAACATAACTCCTAATATGACGTTGTCAGTGAAGCTTGGTGATACAGTTGCAAATTTCAATCAAAGCGGGAAGGAATTTACCGCCGTCATCCCCGTAGACATGTTTCTCGATTACGACGAGCATCCAATGCTTTATATCAATTCTGAAAACGGTATACAAACGGAGATTTTAGAGGATGTAATTGTCTCGAATTTGTCCGACCGATATTTGCCAAAAGTCTATGCTGACATTCCCGCGGATGTTAGTTATAGCAAAGGCAGAATTGAACTCGATTCGCACCTTCATATATCCACAAAACCGTCGATGTATGGTAACGATATTTATTTCGTTACCTATGAGCTTGTGACCGAACTCAACGGTGAGGAAATCGAACGAGCAGATCTGACAGACAAGGTACGAGAGGGAATTTATGATGAGCGGATTCGAAAATCCATTCCTGCGAAACAGGGGGAGACGGTAGTTATCTACCTGCTGGCGGAGGACTCTCTTGGATATACGCATAAGACAACCGTATTTTCCTGGTATGAAAACCAAAACGGCGTGCAAGTGGAAATGGAAACCGCCCCAATCATATCCTCAGAATTAGATAAAATCATTATTTATGATTAAAACGGAAACGTATTTAGTGAGAGCAATATGAAAAAAGTACTATGTATACTTCTTGTAACTCTGAGCCTATTTTTTACAGGCTGCGAAACACTCAAGGGAACGGATGCACTGATTGAAAAAGCAAGGGAAGTGATTCCGGTAGCCGAGGCGGACACGGTTGAGATCCGTTATGCCGGTCTGAACGCAAAGGGAGATTCTTCACTTCACTGGTTCATTTCGGGTAACGAATATCAGTCGCATTATTATCTTCCGATGGTATGTACAGTAGTCGGGAAAAATGAATATCGCTTTGAGCGTGTGCATAAACCACTGGAGAGAGGGACGGATATTGTAGTTTTTCAGTGGCAGGGAGGGTATTCTTTCCTTGTAAATAACGAAAGATGCAAAGCGATCCGTATTACCGATCATAGCGGTACCAAGAATGTGAACATAAAAGACGACTCCTACCCATTTGTCTACTACAATGATACGATTCCGTCAGAATACGTTTTCCTTGATGCCGACGGAGAGAAAATGCATTGATCGACTGCGCTTGGTTTAGTCCGGAGCGCGAGGCGTGTTTGCTTGCAAGATAATAGCGTTTCACATAACCGTATAAATTAACGAAACCCTCATTCCAAAGCGGAATGGGGGATTTTTGTACGTAATGGGCGGGAATATTTCCTTGATTTTTCATTTTTTACCCAAGAACCGTTGACAAATGTATATGGTTGTGATATACTCAAAGTGTAGACAAATGTATGCGGAGGTAAGCAATGAATAATATAGAAAGATTACCCGAATCCGAACTGGAGGTTATGCTTGTTTTGTGGCATGAAGGCGTACCGATGACGGCGGGTGAGATTACAAAAAAATTGTCCGAATCACACGGATGGAAGTCGGGAACAGTTCACGTTCTCCTTGAGCGACTCGGGGAGAGAGGGTTTGTGTCATGCGATAGGAGTGGATATAAGCATCTTTTTTCCCCCACCGTTACTGAATCAAAATATCGCAAAGGGGAAGAGCACACGATGATGCACCGCTTTTTCGGTGGATCTGCCAAAAATATGATCGCATCGCTTTTGAATGCCGACGGATTGAGCGACGAGGATTTGGAGGAGATTTCGGCGATGCTTAAGAAGAAAACGGGAGGTAAGTAATGACAGCTTTCTTTCTTAACGTATTCGAGATAACGGCAGGGATGTCCATATTCATTCTGGCAATGTTTTTGCTTCTGCGGTTGATTGGCGGCAGATTCACGGCAAAATGCAGATATATACTATGGATGCTCGTGCTCATTCGTCTTGCGCTCCCGTTCACTTTTCATATGATACCTGCGCTATTCGAAGTGTCGATCGTTTCGGAGACTATAGAAGATGTTTCAGAAAATAAAGGGACGGAAAATCCGACACAAAACGTCACTCCCGAGCAAACGATTCCGGGTGAAATAATCGGTTCCGGCGACATACCAGATCAAATGTATCCGACAATTCCGACAGATCCGGTTATCCCGATTACGCCGATTACGCCGATTACCCCGACGATTCCTTCGACTCCGTCAACTCCGGGTGACAATGTAATAAATGATCAACCGAACGATGAGATTGTCCCGCCCGACCCGATAACAGAAACACCAAGTGAACCTGTTTCAAAAACAACGGTTCTCGAGATCATATCCGTCGTGTATATTGCGGGTGCGGTTGCATTTTTCGCCTGGAATATGATCTCGTACCGTATTTACACAAATCGAATTCTCACTGCTGCAAGACCGGCAGACGAAAAAACTCTTGGGGTATTCCGAGCAATCTGCGAAAAGGAAAAACTCAGACGCATGCCAGAACTGCTTGTATCAACCGAAATATATAGCCCGGCAGCTTTCGGTATTTTTAAACGAAAAGTGGTTCTTCCCGATATTGAGTTCTCACAAAACGGACTCGCAGGCGCACTCTTCCATGAGGTCATTCATTGCAAACGCGGGGATCTATATATCAAAATCATAGAGCTTATGGCAAGATCCCTCCATTGGTTCAACCCTCTTTGTCATTTTGCGGCGCTGCGTTGTGAAATGGAGATGGAGATGTCGTGCGATGAAGCGGTGCTTTTGGGATGTAGTGAGGAAGCCCGTATCGCATATGGTAAAGTGATGTTGGATATTATCCGACGCTGCAGACGAAGCGGCGGCACACTAACAACGCACTTTAATCCGAAAAAGAGCTCGGTAAAATCGCGATTTGCGAACATAATCAATGGATCCGGAAGCCGCCGCGGCAAGATTCTGATACCGATCTGCCTCGTACTGTGTATTTTAGCGAGCACCATTATCGCGTGCACTACGGAAGTCGGTAAACCCGAGGAGGAAACTACGTCCGACATTGAAACGGATCCTACGGATGAAAATGATCCGAACGATGAAACCGATCCATCCAAAGAGGAAGATCCCCCGATCGTTACGGAAAAGCACGTTGAGGTACTCTCAAATACGGGTGGGCTTGACGTTCATACGGTCGTACTTCCGGCATACATAAACGATCATAATGCCTATGCGAAAACCTTGCCATATGATGAGAGATATGTGCTCTGCCTGACATACGAAATGCAGGGCTCCGGAAATGAGCAGAAATTCCACAATGTCCACTTGTACGTTATTGACGTTTCAGACGGACGTGTGATATACAGAGAGTTGCTTGACTGCACGGGTTGTCCTGTCGAATTAACTTACACGACAGACGGAGGAATTGTGCTCTCCGATATGAAGTATAACAATGACGGAGAATATAAAGCGATCTGTGCCCATAAGGTGACCGTTACGAGCGAACAAGTCAGTGTACAGAAAATTAACGACGAGTATTTTCCTGCATATATCGAGAAAATCGTCTCGTATGACGGAAGGTATACGGCATACTACGTTTACGATGACAACGAAGGCAGAGGCGGAACAGAGCTTCATTATCCCGACGGTAGAGTACAGCGCATCAGAGAAAATCGAGTTTGGAGTGATGCTGCGGGTGCCGGTTACACAGGAGACGCCGCCCTTGGGTATGTTAAAAGTTATTCACCGATCGGATTTTTGGATGAGAAACATCTTGTGATTCGGTGTGGAGCATATGAAACTGCTTCCGGATATGAAATATACAATGTAGAAACGGGCGAAACAACGCAAGGTCTTGAGAGAAATTACGTTGATGAGCACCGTATTGCTTATAGCCCGGTAGCAGTAATTGACGGATGGCTGTACCTTAATGAATGCAGATGCGAGTCCTATCCGTATGAGCTGTGCGGTGTCAGCAAGATCGATCTTTCCGGTAATTTGGTCAAGCTCGCTCATGTGTACGACAAGGACGGTGTTTTCTCCATTCCGCGTGAATCATATTGGGGGTTTTATAACGACGTATGGCAGATGTTTGATTCAAGGTTTAATGCCTGGTCGACAGAACTGCTTGAATATTTCGAGTCTGTGGATTACCGCCTCACAAAGAAGATATATTCAGCGGATTTTGAACCTCTTATTGAAATTAAATACCCATTCTTCCATGGGAAACCTCGGGAGGACATATATGTGTACGGCAACGACTGCACTGTCATAACATTCACAAACAGTGAATCACAGTCTCCGTCCATAGAGCTTCCCGAAGAATTTATTCCCGAGGAATTTGATAAATCGATAGAATCCTACACCGGCAAGAAAGTCCTGTTTCGGCATAAGATGTTCGTAAATCCCGTGTATCTTTACTTTACAGCGATTGAGCACGGCGCGAGCGAATTCTCCGTTTACAGCTACACAGATTACAGCAGTGTTGGAAACCTCGAGGACGGTGGCTTTCTGGAACTGAAATTCTCTCTTCCTACCGATGTAAAGTATGACACCGCAGAGCCGATTTGGGTAGGCGGTGGCGGCGGAAGCGGTGAATGCCAGTTTATTGTCAAACTGACAAACGGTTCAGATGTAACGTATATTTCCTATAATAATTTCCACTACACGGATAAGTTGCTTGATTTTAAATACGCCGGTATCGTTTCCGAGTATGAACTGGCGAACCTTGCCGCGTCATATCCTGAGGTTTTTATGGTGGATTGGTATCACGAAGCCGAGTATTTCTACGCAATTTTTACAGGTAACGCAAGATTAGACTCTGTGGACGAAGCGATAGAGTATAACGGTGTGAACTACCGGAGATGCAGTCACGCAGAATTCTCAAATCTTTCGGATATGAGAAAAGTGATCAGCCGCTATTTCTCGGATGAGATAACGGATTCGCTAATGACGAAGACCGTCGGGAAAACCGGACACCCTCTCTATATAGAGCAGAACGGCAAACTCTACATTTTTGACGGCTATGCCGCTCAGTGGGGATACCAAGCACCTCAAAATTACACCTATGAGGTAATCAACTATTCCGACGTCGAGTACCAAATGAAAGTGACGGCGCAAATTACCGAGAACGGAAAAACGCTCACAGCAAGCGCTGTTTGTAAATACGTTCTTGGAACAGACGGTTCTATTCGTTTCACGGAATTTCCGCTTATGGTTGAACGATTGTGGGAAGCATTCTCACAGCCATCCGATGGTGGAGCCACAGGTGCTTCCACCACAGAAGAATTGCTTTTATCCGTTTTAGAAAACAAGACGAAGGCATACTTTACCTCTTACAGAAAATCTATGTATCTCAGCGAATATCACAGCGAGCCGGAAATCATCGAAAAGTATACGTTTGTTGATATGGATCGCGACGGAGATCCCGAAATGGTTTTGTGGATCGGTCGTGGAAGCAATCAACATTACGCTTTCACGGTCTTGCACCGCGACGGAAACGTTGTGTACGCCCACGGCTTTCCTTATAGGGGAATGAATGGACTAAGGTATGACGGAACGTATTACTCATCCGGTGGTGATTGGTCTTCCATCCGCACACTCGATTTTGAGGGAGAAAAATGTATCGAAACCACTCTCGCAGGCTGGATCCGTAACGATAATGCGCTGACGACAGATCAAGGGGTTGATTACTACATCGCTGACAAAAAAGTAACAGAGGAAGAGTATCAGAACTACTTCGAAAAATATGATATGATGGGCATTCCGACGTGGTACAGCTATTGTGAAAATTCGCTCAGGGATATCGACGATTGGGAAAAGCTCCCGTGGACGCGTGAACGATCAGGTGAGATGAAGCCCGCCCCTAACGCATACCATTTCATCTATAACCTTGTCAGCGGTGAATCGGAAATCCCCGAATACAACGGACTTGGTATTCGAGAGTATTCCGTGGATCTCCTTGAAGACAGCAGTTCGGGCTTTGTAACCCTTCGTTTCAGCTTCACGGTAACCGGCAATTCTCTCCCCGAGACACTTCTTCCGGGGACGTACACATGGATACTAAGTGACGGAATGGGACTCAGAGTTTACTCCGAAGGTGTGCCGACAAATCAGGACGAAGCCGCTGCATATGAGAACCGAATGCGCGGACTTGACCGATTTGAAGGAAATTCTGCGGTGCAGGCTGTGAACACATACCTTTCGTGGATGCCTTATATCTGGGAAGTGTCTCCCTATGGGGAATGGGATCCGGATAATCTTCATCTTCCGTACAACTATATCTGCGCGTATTACGGAAACGAAAACCATGAGATCAGCTTTGACGAAATGCAGAAACTGATGTCAGAGAAGTTTGGGATCACGGTGGAGAGACCGACGGAGAAGCCCTTCATACTCTCCCGCTGTAAATATTATCCGGAAACTGACACGGTTGGATACGCTGACACACGCGGACATGAAGCGGTACACAGATTTCTTGATATAAGTGAGGAAAATGGCATAACTTACGTTATTGTACAGTTGTTTGCTGACCGTCACCGCCTGATCCCTTCCCACAAGGTGCAGTATGCTATCGGAGAGGGAGAAGTGTTCCTCGGAAGTGAGATCATTCAAAACGGGAACTACGAACCGCGTGAGCTCAGCTAAAAACTGACTTGCTTCGTGAAGGCGTCAAAAAAGTGATATGTTACGTTTTTTTGTGAAGAGTGTCGGATATATGATGACTGAATAAAATACACCCAAACGAAACGGTAGTGAATTAACGCACCAAAGGGATCGTAAAAACTAAAGATATATGAAAAAGCTCTCCTTGTGATTGGCAAGGGGAGCTTTTTGTGTTAAATACATCTTTTGTGAGCAAAATGAAATTTGTCACAGTTATGTTTATTATGCTCGTCGCTTTCCTGAAAAATATCGGAAATCGCCACAGAGAGGAACGATGATTCCAAGACCTTGGGTGAATAGAGAGGGAATAGAATCGTAATCTCAAAATAACAAAAAAGTTGCATTAAATCAAAAATTGAGAGGTTAAAAAGGCGTACTTATGTCAAAAATCAAAGAAGCCCAGGTTGAGTAAAATTTCTCTCGCAGTAAAGGAACCTTCAAGAGTGGAAAAAACTGACGTAAGGAGCGTTGTTTGTGTCTCAAAATAATCATAATAACAAACCAACACCTGCAAAGAAGCAGAAAATTATCGAGGAATTGTGGCTGCATTACTACAATTCGGCACTGCTTGCCAGCGGAAGTATTACCGAGGAGGAGTATCGCAAAATGAAGCTGCGAATTATAAATCGTTCAGCAGCGGCAAAATAGTACGTCACACATAACCGAAATTTCCCTGACCGTTCAAAAAATGGAACGGTTAGGGGGAAGCTTCAATCTTGATTATTTCACTAAAGCGTGATATACTGTATATAGTAATGATAAAACGATAAAACAGAGGGAATCATGGATATACATTTAATCCGACAACAACTCCGAAGTAAATCCATATACGATATCCCACTTCGGGTGACGTATTATGCCAGGGTTAGTTCCGAATCGGACGAACAGCTCAATTCCCTTGGCAATCAGATCGGATATTACGAAGAGTTGATACGTAAAAATTCCGGATGGACTTTTGTGCCGGGGTATATCGACGAGGGGCTCTCAGGCATTTCGACAAAACGGCGTGAGAATTTCAACCGTATGATCGAGGATGCGGCTGAAGATGTTTTCGATCTTGTTATCACAAAAGAAATATCCCGATTTGCAAGAAACACGCTCGATTCCATTCAGTATACCCGTCAGCTTCTCTCATCCGGAGTTGGTGTGTTTTTTCAAAATGACAACATAAATACGTTCGATGAGGACTCCGAACTTCGTCTCTCCATTATGTCATCAATCGCTCAGGACGAGCTTCGTAAACTCTCATCCCGTGTCAAATTCGGGCATCAGCAGGCGATCAAACAGAATGTGGTTCTCGGCAACAGTAGGATTTTCGGCTATCGCAAAGATAACAAACGCCTTGTCGTTGATGAGGAGCAGGCAGTGATGGTCCGAGAACTCTTTGAACTCTATGCAACCGATGAATACTCGATGAAGCAGATAGAGAACATTTTTTTCGAGCGGGGATATCGTAATTCTAATGGGAAAAAGATTGCCCATTCTACTATGGCGGGGATTATCGCTAACCCGAAATATAAGGGTTACTATACCGGCAACAAGGTAAGGGTTGTCGATATGTTTACGAAGAAGCAGAAATTTCTGCCACCGGAAGAGTGGGTAATGTTCAAGGATGAAAGCGGAGAGATTGTTCCTGCCATTGTTTCAGAAGAACTTTGGGATAAGGCAAATGAAATTCTCGCTCGGCGAAGCGAGGACGTAAAGAACCGTCAGGGAATTTGTAATCACGCGAATCTTCTGACCGGGAAACTTTTTTGTACTTGTTGTGGCATGCCTTACTACCGACGGGAATCGAAGGACAAACAAGGGAATAAAAATTCAAAATGGGTCTGCGCGGGCAAGATCAACAATGGCGCGGACTCCTGCGAGTCATTTGCAATATATGAGGAGGAGATCAAACCGCTTCTTTTTGAAGTATTCCGCGACACAGAAGATATATCATCTGCAATGATGGAGGAGTACGAAAGAATGTATCGCTCGATGATCTCGGACGGGAATCTTTCGAAAAAGATTGAGGAGCAGGAGGCGGTTCTTCTGATGGGACAAAAGAAAAAAAAGAAACTGCTTGAGCTTGCTGCCGTCGGAAAGATTACAGACGATGATTTTGCTGAGATGACAAAGGCATGCAATGCAGAGATTAAAACGGCAGAATCCGTGCTTGCAGAACTTAAACAACAAGAGGAATCGAGTGCTGATTTCCGTACAAAGATGGAAAAGATCCGACATGTATTGAAGGATGCGGCAAAACGGTGTCAAAACGAAGCGGTAACGAAGGACTTTGTGGATACTTTTATCGACAAAGTATATGTCACTCCGGAGGGAGAGGGCGTCATGCGGCTGGGGATCAAGATATTTACCGGGGATTCGTGTGAAAAATACCTTCAAAAGCTGAAAAATCGCAGCAATTACGAACGTCGTACGGGTGACATGTTCAAGAAGATGGTTGAAAACTACGAAAACGAAATTAAGAACTCTGCAAAATAAGTGAAATATTGAAGAAGAAAAGTGGGATGATTAAGGTAAAGTCGGAGGGCCAAGCGGTCTTAGGAAGACAACCAACCCAGACAACTCCTTGGCTCACAGAACGACATGGCTAC